>CACZPF010000553.1 GCA_902782975.1 uncultured Lachnospiraceae bacterium | reverse complement strand
TTCTTCATAAAGTCCCGCCACGACCTGTTCATACTCTGCCGCATATTCCTCCGGCGTATTCCAGTAGCCGATCGAAGTATCGTTAAGACCGAAGCATAAAAAAATCGACGTAGGATTCAGAGCCCGTACCGAATCCATATGATCCGCGATATCCCGGATAGTCCATCCGCCGCCCGCGATCACACGGCTCTCCGGCATAAATCCGTAATAATAAAAACCGACACCACGGGAATCGCCCAGAAGAACATAATCATTAAACAGGCTCCATACATCTACTTCACCGTTGGTAAGTTCTGCCATGCGCTGTTCCCGTTCCGCATCAAGCTTCGCCTGTCTCTGGGCTGCCAGTGTACTTTCAATAGCAGTCATATCCGAAGATTCCAGTGCCTTAAGGTAACGGATCCCTTCGCTGACCAGATCCGAGGACCCGGCGCCGCCTCCATTCAACGCAAAAAAAATAACCAGGCCAAGCAGAAGTATAACTCCTGCTGCCGGCAGCAATATGCGGCCAAACTTCATCATCATTTCCCCCATCATATAACCTGCAGTAAATATCGTTCGACAGCCTCCGCGCATCCGTCGTGGTCATTATCCCGGACTACAAAATCCGCTGCCCGCCGGACGTTTTCTCCGGCATTGCCCATGGCAATGGAAAGACCTGCTGTCCTGAAAATATCCAGATCGTTATCCCCATCGCCTACCGCGATCGTCTGTTCAGGAGGCAGATGCAGAAATTCACAGAGCTTTTGAAGACCGAACCCCTTGGAAACACCTCTGGCTGTCATTTCAAGCGACGTCTCCTCGGCAAGCGTGAGCTGCACCGGAAGATGAGCCGCCGCCCGGCGGGAGATCTCCCTCTCTTCCGCCGACCGGTGAAAAAGATTGATCTTCTGAAACTGTCTCTCTGGATCTCTTAATAACGAAAGCGGATCCGGCACATACTCAGCCGTCTCTTCATAAAGCAGTCGGTACATGGAAAGCTTGTATTTATCTATGGTTTTTACCTGTTCTTCCCGAACATATACCTGATTATCCGACACCAGATGCGGCATAATATCCCTGCCCCGGCAGATTTTTTCAACCGCACCGGGAACCTCTTTGGGAACACACTGCAAAGAGATCGTTCTTGCATTTTTAAAATCATAAACCACCGCACCGCTGCTGAGGATCCCATAGCTCATCATGGTAAGATAGGAAAGATACGGCCTAAGTTCACAAAGAGGCCTTCCCGTAGAAAATACCACGATTTTGCCTGCCTCCGCGGCCCTTTCAAGCGCCGCCACTGTCCCATGGGAAAGTGTTTTGTCCGACCGCAAAAGAGTGCCGTCCATATCAAAGGCAATCAGCTGATGATCCATAAAAATCCCCCCATCTTCTTATACCATAATTTCGGCAAACTTCCAACCCCCAAGGATGGAAAGTACACCATTTTCTTTCCGCCAGGTTACAATTCACGATCTGACCTGCCGGTCCCATATCAGGTAAAACGGCCTGCTTTCGGCTGCGGCAGGCCGTTTCCCATACAAACAAACGGAGCTCCCGGACGGGAGCTCCTGAACGTACTTTTATTCATGCAGCTGATCAAAATATTTATCGTAATTCCGCCTGAACTCGCTTAAATATTCCTGGTTATTCGAATGATGCAGGTTATGGATATACTGATGTTCGTGACCGCTGATGGAATCATCCGTACGGCCCAGAAGATATACCGCAAGGTCCGAACACTGATCCGATACCCTCTCCAGGTTCAGAAGAATATTCTGATATTCAATACCGTTAAAAACAGTGCACTCATTATTGACGACCCTCTGCACATGACGGCCGCGCAGCGTTTCCAGCAGATCGTCGATCACTTCCTCCAGAGGTTCGACCTTTTTCGCCAGCACGATACTGTCTTCCTTATACGTCCTCACGGAAAGAGTCAGAATATCCCGCACCGCTTCAAAAGCAAGCTGGATCTCGTTCATTGCCTTTTCCGAAAAGACCCCGCCTTTCTCCCGAAGGGATCGGATATTCCCCGCAATATTTACTGCCAGGTCTCCGATCCGCTCAAAGGCGACCAGCGCCTTCAGCTGAAAACTCTGATTCCTGCGGTCCCAGTCCCTGGTAATATAAGGAGAAATGGCCACAATATACTGGTTGGAACCATCCGCCATACGATCCAGAAGATCTTCTCTCTGGTCGATGCGGCTGTCTCTGCGTTCATCAAATTCAAAAAGCTGCTGCAGCGCCGCCTCCAGATTGTGAAGAGAAACATCCCCCATATGCCCGATCAGATGCGCTGTCTCCGAAAGCGCAAGCCCCGGGTTGGTAATCAGCCTCTGATCCAGCTCCCGCAGGTTTCTTTCGATATCCGAATCCTCTTCGTTTACTTCTCTGTCCGGCGCTATCTTCTCCGCCAGATTTGCTATAACGCCGCTCATGGGAAGAAAAACGATCGCCGGGACCAGCCTGAAGAGACCGTGTACATTCGCCACACCACCTGCATGAAGGGTCTTGAACCAGATATCGTCATTCAGTACTCCTGTGGCACGCAGCAGGCCGATCAGCCCGAAGATCAGCACTGCAGCCATGATATTATATATGATATGTACAAGACATGTCCGTACCTGCTCTCTGGAAGCGCCGATCCGGCAGACCAGATACGTCGTAATACAGTCCCCGATATTTACGCCTACGATAACCGCAAACACCGCACAGAACGTCACGCCGACAGAACTGGCGATGGACTGCAGAATACCCACGACCGCAGAGGAACTCTGGATCACGCCGGTCACGCCGACGCCTGCCAGAAATCCAAGAAAATAATTATCTTCAAAAGAAACCAGCAGATAACTGAGGCTCTGGCTCATCTGCCCTACTGCACTGCTCATGTTCATAAGGCCAACAAACAGAATACCAAATCCCACAAAGATCGTGCCTGCATTGGCTGCGGAATCCTTTCTTCTGCCGACAAACATGATCAGCACCATTCCAATCACCAGCGCAAGCGGTGCCAGATTATCCGATTTGAAAAAAAACAAAATACTGCCATTGCCCGCATCCACATCCATCAGACGGATGATCTGCGCCGTAATCGCAGTACCTACATTGGCTCCCAGCACGATTCCGACCGACTGCCGGAATGTCAGGAACCCTGCGCCGACAAGACCAACCGTCAGGACAATGGTAGCAGTGGAGCTCTGGATCATGCAGGTAACGACCACCCCCAGAAAAAACCCCAGCACCGCATTTCCGGTCACCTTTGCAAGTGCTGTTTTTAAAGCACCTCCGGAACTGCTTTTGAGCCCATCTCCCATGATACGCATCCCGTAAAGGAACATGGACAGTCCACCCAATAACGATACGACCTTGTAAAACGCTTCCATATTATCGTTTTCCTCGTTTTCTTCTTTCTCTTACTCATCATACGGAGTAATTATATCACGAAAGGGCCGTTATTGATCCTCCAAAAAACAGAGATTTTGCAAGTCCCTGTATGAATCATCCTGTTGGAATTTTACAAGAAGGGTGCATCACGTTAATCTATTAAAGCAGCGATATTAAAGAAAAGCCGATCCCATTTCTGAGACCGGCAGTTGTTCCTTCCCATTGGGGTTTTTGCAGCACGATACACGGACGGTAATTGGTGACTGTTTCTACACGGACATTCGAATCCATAGTCATCATGCCAGGTCCATACAATACCGTATAAGTGAATTCAGAATCTGACGAATCAAGAAAAAGGCCAGTCACGATCATCTCCGCAGCCGGCCCTTTCCTGTTACAGCTTTATTTTTTTCCTCTTCATCACAAGCATCCATGATCCGGCCAATATCATAAGCGACATACCTAAGACATAATATACTCTTGTTCCGAAACCGCCAGTAGAGGGAAGTGCATAACCGGCAGAATTCATGATTGTCACCCTCCATCCATATTCAGGATGATTGACGTCAATTCTCTCTGCCCTGGCTTTTGTACTTAGCTGCCCATTGATTCTTGCCAAAACATTAATACCCGAGCCCTGATTTTCGACAGAAATCGTTACCGGCCCTTCCAGAGGATAATATCCGGCAGGAGCGGAAACCTCTGTCAGTATATAGTCCCCCACTTCGAGAGCCGGGTTCTGATAGATCAGGGCTTCTTCTATCGTCTCGTCGCCATATCTCACCGTAGTCTTCTGCGAGATACCGGATATCTCACCCGACAGTGTTCCGCCCGTAAAAGTAAAGGAAGCATTCTCAAGCAGGTTCCCGCTCTGATCTGTTTTAACGATCCTGACAGGTACGCCCGCTTTCTCGTTGGGTATCCTGATTGTATACGTAGTATGCCCTTCGCTTTCAGTACGACTGATCCAGTTTTCCACCTCCAGATCGGACAGAGTATTCATAATAACCAGTGTGGAAGGATCCGCTGTAGAGATGTTTGTTGGTATCTGCACTGTTCCTGTATCAGTGATGGTAAACACGAGATCACCCGGCAGCAATTTGTATCCGCTGGGAGGAGACATTTCGGACAGATAATAGGTCCCGGGTGGCAGTGCAGAGGTAATGCGCGGGATCACCCCGTCCTCTCCTGTTGAAAGAGTTTCGTATCCCGAATACGGCTTTTGGTCTCTCACCAGACCGCTTACGGTACTAATTTGTCTGTAAAGTGCAAATACAGCGCCTTCCAGCGCACCTTCTCCGGTACCCTGATCTGCCATATCTTTATCCACCTTTATGGCATGCAATGAAAAGCCTTTATTCTTCAGCGTAATCTCTGCCATTTCAGTGAGGGTTGCCTGGCTGACCTCAAATGATCCGTCATCTCCGGTAACAATGATACTGTCATCAGCCTTTTTCTCTATCGTCCAGACAGAGGGTTTCTGGAAACCATTAGGAGGTATGGTTTCTTCCAGTGTATATGTGCCGGGATTAACATAGGCAATTGTTATTAATCCGTCAGAGCCTGAAGTATAGGTCTGTGCACCGACCGGCTTCCCATCACTGTCTTTTAATGTGAAAACAGCTCCGGGCAGCACATCCCCATTCCAGTCCTTCTTAATCAGACGAATACCCCGACGGGTATTTGTCACTGTGTCTTCACGAACATTCCTGTGATTCTCCGTTCCTCCCGAAGGTTCACCTTCGGTATAGGCTACATCATAAGAAAAACTGTCCTGATGCGATTCGCCTTTTGGTGTCCCGCCAACATTTAGGACACCGCCTTCTGCAATCTTTTCGATATACTTATAACAGATGTTTCCTTCCGCATCAGTTTGCGGTTCTGTCAACCGTACTTCGAAGATCTTATAATCCTCAAAATCGGCTCCAGGAACCAGTTCTTCAAAGTAATAGTACATAGTTGAGGAAGGTGAAGATAGTTTCCGGACAGAGTTTTCGAGAAGTTGTTCTCCTTTAATATATATTGCAAAGTATATATCGTCATGGGAAGCCATATAGTCTGCATCAGACCATATCTTCTTTACCGTCAGTCCCCATCCTCGCTTGTTATGAACCAGGATATGCGGGTCTTCACTGGGCCGAATAGTTCCCTGATTTGGTTCTTCATCCGAAATATAGGATCCCTGATCCCGTTCATACTCAATCCTTGTGTATCCTGCCGGAATCTCTGTGTCTCTTTCTTCTACTTTAAAAGACGAATCCACCGGCAGCCCACGGAATTCCATGCTGAATCCGCCAGGAATATCCGACACCGTACCATATAAAGATGTCTCAAAAACCACTCCTTCTTCCGAGTAAATGTCAATGTATTCTTTCAAATCAGAGTAATCCCGGATACCAAGTGATACAAATCGCTTCTGCTGCGCGTCCCATCTGCAGTAATTACCATCCGGATCTTTCACGTAGTAATCTTTATACACTGCCGGCCCAAGTTCTGAAGATCCCTGGGCAGACATATTGATACGAAACCGGAAGGTCGTCTCGTCATCGTTATATCCGTTCAGCAAGGTTCCGTCTTTGCCATTTTCGTCCCACAATTTTTTAGTGACTGTCAGATTTCGAAGACTGTCGGGGTTCACTTCGTTCACATATTTAACCTCCGGCCGGTCCTCTATGGAAGATGGCGGAACTTCATAATCTTGTCTTCCGGTATCTCCATCCTGAGAAAGTTTAGTACCGTTTGCTTCAACAGATTTGAAGATATTCATGTTCACACCGCACTCAATAATCTTGTATTCCACAACATTATCGGGCATATTGATAGACGCGATCTCGCCTGCTTTCAGGAAGAATACATTTTCATAAGCCTCCGTCCCGCTAACCGGAGTAAAGCTCTGTGCAAACTTTACAGGACGTTTGGATCCCTGATAAGTCACCGACGGGTTATTCTCATCCTGAGTAAGCAGCCTGTATGAACTATTCTCATCATATGGGCTGTCATCCTGTGTCTTGTATAAGATTTGATATGGAAACTCCATGAGATCATAGTCTATGTCATCAGATCCCGTCACTTCCTTGGAAAGAGTAACCTCGCCCGGTTTAACTGCAGTCAGATTAAAACGCATGAACAGGTTGGAAGCGCCTGCACCACGTTCCATATAGAACACATTCATCTTGTGTGTGCTGTAATCCCGGAAAACAGTCTCACCATCATCAAAGAAACGGCTCAGATAGGTGTTTACATCTTCGGCAGTTGCACCCGGATTCCTGGCCAGATAATTACTCCTGAAGATTTCTCGGAGTGTACTTGTCTGACCATTTCTTCCTGTAACAATTCCGGTTCTGAAATTGACAGAGCCTGTCATGGCTGAATGGACGCCGCCCAGATCCAATATTAATTCATCATCTACATAGAGCCAGAAATCGTCATCGCCGGAAAATTCAAATATAATGTCATGGCTCCAGGCATCCAGACCATTGGCTGTCTGGGTGAAGGAAGCCGACATTTCCATTCCGAAAAAGTAGTCCGCCTCTGATGTCGGGATCTCGTGAAGTCCTTCACCATATCGTGGATCATCTGGCGGAAGTGATGTGGCGTTTACTGTAGTGGTATTACTGTAACTTTCAGAATATGGCCAGGGTTCTCCGGTTGCCGGATTGATCAGAGAATTATATGGCATGAACTGGCCATGCCGCATGGTGTTGTGGTTCCCGCTTCTTTCAATTGTTCCCAACTGGTCATAAACTTCAAAATCACTGCCATTAAGGTAAGCGTAATTCTTTGTCGAGTCATATTCAAAGTAACCACTTTCATCATATACACTTTGAATGAACAGATGATTCACTTCCTGATCTCCGGCAAAAAGCTGCCTCAGCGATGTGTGGTTATACGTCGCTTCAGGGTATCCATTTTCAAGGTTTGAGGATAAAAGCCCTTTTGTATTAGAATCCAGGCCAAAAAACTGTGTTTGCTTGGAATCTCTCCGATTAACAATCGTATTATTGAAATCGATCATCTTCATCGAGATTCCATAATCGTCATTATTTACTGTTTGAACCTCAGTCAGGTGCACTAGCGGTTCTTTGATCCTTGCAAAATAAAAATCATCTGACTGGGAGGAAGGGCACGGCACCACTCTTTTGTTTTCCAAGTCCACTTTCAGACCTACATACGAATAATAGGTATTGTCCCAGCATTTTATCTTTGTATATTCTTCCTGATAATAGCGGCCATCCAGATTAACGCCCGTCGCATTGTCCGAGAGGATCGTACCCCCGTCCAGCAAGGGAACAATATAATTTCCGGAATAGGTATTGCACAGATCATAATACCCATTCTGACCTGTCGGATTCCCCTGCTCATCGTAATTATAATAGTCTGTCAATTTCCACACTGCAGTTTCATACTGATTCCCGACCCATTTGATTACATCCCCGTCATCATAGCAACGGATTAGAGAGCCGTCATAATCCACCGCATAAAATTCGTATTTTGATCCGTTCCAAATACGGGTATACAGGACAACTTCTTCCGCATTCCGATCGGAAACGCTGATCTTTTTTGCGGTGTAGATCAGATAATCATCCTCTGTCAGCGAAGATTTTTCAGCAAACTTCAACCATTTCTTCTGATTATTTCCACTTGCCCCGATGAAGGATCTGTCTCCTTCTTCCCCGGTCATCGTTAGAGAATAACCGCCTGCGGAAAAAGAGTAAAAACCGCTGTTTCCCCCTTTTCCCGGATTTACACGAATCCTGCAATCCTCTCCCGGAGTATCTTTAAGTGATACATTTCCCTCCTGAATGGCAAGATATTTTTCTACTCCGTCAACTTCCGTTGTAATGTAATAATAATCTTCTTTGATGGAATGGAATGTCCACTCGGTGATATCACTGTCAAGAGGTACAAACAGCTGATCCGAGTATCCTTCTGTATCAAGCTTGGCCATATCCTGTCCCCTGATGCTTCCTTCAGATGAAGAAGCATCATTCATAAGGGCTGTACAGAAAATACTTTCCGAATCATAAACAATACCGTGGGTCGTACGATCCAGGCCATAGGGATCCTTCGGAACAGTGGCAGACGAAGCATAGGTCATTCTGATTTTACTATTATTTGAATTGTTATTATCTTTATAAAATCTAATACCTCCGCCGCTATTGGAATGCTGCAGCCATCTGTTCTGGGTCGCATGCTTGATATAGAAAGTACCATTGCCCGCATCAGAAATGGAAAAAGCAGTTCCCGAAGAATCCAGCTTAATAGGATTGTCATTTGTATTTGCCTGTTTAATATATTTTTTCTGACCGTTCAGCCAGGTAAAGATATAATATTGATGCTCCGCTCCTGTTACCGGTTCAAAGTACCATACCGCTGAATTACTTAATTCTGACTCTTCCACTAAAGAGCCATTACTATTCAAATTGCTGCCGAAATATACACCGTTAAAACCGGGAATAGACAGATAGAAACCCTCATTTTCTATATTTTCTATATTGTAGAATTCATCAAGGGAGGAAACTGTGGTCACATTCGATTCATAAGGTACAGGCGCATCCGTGATCGCATATACAGAAAATCCTGCCGTCAAAAACGCCAGTGAAATACCTGCTGTTTCCGTATCGCCGCTCTTCACTTCGACATCTTCTACAATATCGCCGTCTTCTGCGTAATCGGCAAAATGCACGATCTGAATATTTGATGTCGTATTTCCGGCATTTTTATCCTCCAGTTCAACTTTTACTTGTACCGGAGCCTTTATTTCCACTTTCTCACCGTTCTCATCAGCAATCCTGATATCAAACAGGCGGGTATACGAAGCAGATCCTTCCTTCCATCCAAGGGCCTCTTCAGCTTTTGCTACATATTCGTCATATTCAAACCGATCGTCCGTACTCTCTTCTCCCGGAAGGATTTCAGACACTTCCAGTTTCGCTCTCTCCGGAACTCCTGCTTCAGATCCGTAAATCACAGAAATCTTATAGCTGCGCCCGTCGGATGCAACAACCGTTTTCTCAATCATTGTTCCGACAATCGCATAAGCCGAGAAACCCTCCGCCTCAAAACGGACGATCTCTCCATCAACCTCAATGTTCTCCACCACATCACCGGTCTCTGCGCCGTCGGCGAAATGAACCACCCGTATCTGGTCTTCTGCCTTCCAGTTACTCTGCCCATTTTCTCCATCAGTCAGTACAATCTTCACGTCCACCGGTGCGGCGATGACGACCTTGTCGCCATTCGCATCAACGATCCTGATATCAAACAGACGCGCGCAGGAGACGCTCCCGGCTTCCCAGCCAAGCGCGGCTTCAGCTTTTGAGACATATTCATCGTATAACGACGGGAGGCCGTTAGTATTTTCGTTCCCGTTCCCGATATCGCTCCCGTTTCCGGTATCGCTTCCGTTTCCGGTATCGTTCTCGTTCTCTGGGGCCGTCTCTTCCACAAATGAGGTGACCGGGTCAGCAACCGAATCGCCAGCCAGTTCCAGAGCCAGTTCTTCCGCTTCGGCAGATCTGCTCTGCAAGATCTCGCAGCCTTCCAGCTCTGCTCCGTCGGGGATGCCGGCTTCGCGGCCGTAGGTAACGGTAATCAGATAATCTTCGCCGCCTGCAGTGATCACATGGGTGAAGATCTGCGCATCGGTGACCTGGATCGTGACAGTCCTGCCGTCGCTCAGTGTAAGAGTCAGAGTCTGCTCGGTATCAAAGGGCTGCAGGCTGACCAGCGCCCAGTCAGGAGAACGAAACGCCCGGGCATTCATCTCCTCAATGTCCTCTTCCGTGAGATCGGCAGAGTACATGGGCTTCAGTCCCCACTGTGCGATCAGTTCACTCGCAGTGGTATCTTCGGTAACGGGTACCGGCACCAGAAGTGATTCATCAGAGAAGGTCACATCAACGATGTCCGCAACAAAAGCATCGTAATCCGGAACAAGCGCCGCCGGAACGGCATAATCGGATGCCGTGTGGTCACCTGCCCCAGTGCTTACAGCGGCTGCATCGGATTCCGCATGGTCATCTGCGCCAGTGCTTACAGCGGCTGCATTGGATTCCGCATGGTCATCTGCGCCAGTGCTTACAGCGGCTGCATCGGAATCCGCATCCACACCGCTGCCCAGTATGTTAAGAGCCTCCACAAGCTCGCGCAGACTCAGCGCACCGCCGCCGGTGATGCTGTATTCAAAGTCCCCGTCATTCACGCTCCAATGGAAATCCACTGTATAAACAAGCGCATATACTGAGAAGCTTTCTGCCGTAAATTCCGCTCGAATGCCCTCGTCAGATGTGCTAATTCCTGCTTTGTCAGCTATGATAATTCCTGCCTCATCCGCTGCGATTATTTCTGCCTTGTCAGAAGAATCAGTAAATACAATGCCTGTTCCCGACCCTGAATTACCAGGAACAGAAGTCTCATCCAGCTCTCTGCCAGATTTAACTTCATTGCCATTATTCTCGCTTAAAGGATAGGCTTTAGATTCCTCATTCTCATGAATATTCTTTTCATGAATAGGTTCTTCATGAATAGTCTCTTCATCAATGGTCTCTTCATGAATCGTCTCTTCATCAACAGTTGCTTCATGACTAGTCTTTTCATGAATAATCTCTTTATCAGCAACATCGGAAAGAGAACTGTTGCTTTCTAACTGTTCATTGACTGCTCCGGAATTTAGTTTTTCAGATTCCGAGTCTTCTACAACAGATTCCTCATGGCCCTGTTCAATAATACGGGCTCTTAACTGACCATTCCCTTCAGTAAGGGTTACTTCTTCAACCGGCACCGCGTTGCCTTTGTCATCTACATGAACTACCTGAACAGATTCCTCCGCTGTGGACTCTTCTGCTGTCATAATGACGCGGATCGGCTGAAGAGGTTCGATTTCTTCACCTGCTGTATTGGTAAAGGAGATATCTACCGCATGGACATGGGATACATCCTGGCTGACAGTTTCAGTAATAGCCGTTATGGTCTCTTCATCATCCACATCACGCACCGTCATCGAGGTGCCTTCTGGGAATGCTCCTTCTCCGGCTATAACCTGAACACGCACAAAATCCGAAGACTCCGCAAAATACTGAGCAGGATAAGACAGAAGAGTATTTTTTTCTTCTACATCTTCGGAAGTCTCTTTTTTCTCTTCTTCTGCGTTGTTATCTGCTTCTTTGTCTTCTTCCGCTTCCTTATCTTTCTCTTTTTCTGCCTCGTTTTCTGTGTCTTTGTCTGCCTCGTTTTCTGTGTCTTCGTCTGTCTCGTTTTCTATCTCTTCGTCTGTCTCGTTTTCTGCGTCTTTGTCTGTCTTGTTTTCTATCTCTTCATCTATCTCGTTTTCTGTCTTTTTGTCTGCTTCTTTGTCTTTCTCTTCTTCTATCTCTTTGTCTGTCTCGTTTTCTGCGTCTTTGTCTGTCTCCTTATCTTCCTCTTCTGTGTTCCCTTCCGTCTTTTCTTCAGTCTTTTCTTCAGTCTTTTCTCCGGGCTCGTCAATAGCCGTTTCTCTCTGCCCTTTGTCAAACTGATCTTCCGTTTCTTCAACAGTCTTTTCTTCCCGCTCTTCTTCAGGATTCTCTTTGATCCCGACGACGGTTGTTTCTTTCAGTTCTTTCTCAGGCTTTTCTTCAGGCTCTTTTTCAAACTTCTTTTCAGTTTCAGCTGGAGTTTTGTTTTCAGCTTCTTCGTCAGAGTCCTCATCTGCCCCTCTACCCTTTTCTGCGGTTTCTTCTGTTTCTTCTATTTTACCTGTTTTTTCTGTCGATTCACCTTCAGCTTCTTCGGTTACTGGTGCGTCCGTCTTTTCTACTTTTTCTATTACGTCATCTGAAACTTCTGTTTTTGGATCAACTTTGCCTTCTGCTTCGGCTTTTATCCCATTCTCTTTTTCATCATCGATTTCATGAAGCTGTTTCTCAGATTCCTCCTCTAATTTAACCGCCTTGTCTTCTGACTTTTCTTCTGCTTCCTTGTCAAACTCTTCCTCTGAACCTTCTTCACCTGGCTTTACTGTTTCTTTAGGGAGTTCCTCCTCTGAGCCTTCTTTGACTGGCTCTTCTGTT
>CACZPF010000552.1 GCA_902782975.1 uncultured Lachnospiraceae bacterium | reverse complement strand
TGCAAGTTCCTTCATGGCTTCCCACGTTTCCTGGCTCATGGGATGGTTGTCATTCTTGTACTCGTCAGAGGTCCACCATACTGTGTCCTTGGAGTTCTCATCCATAACGATATATTTGTCTTTGGGAGAACGTCCGGTATAAACGCCTGTCATAACATTGACGGCGCCGAGTTCGCTGACCTGACCTTTTTCATATCCGGTCAGTTCCGGTTTCATCTCTTCTTCAAAAAGTACTTCATAAGAAGGATTGCGAACGATTTCAGTAGTTCCGGTAATTCCATACTTGGTTAAATCCAGTGCCATAGTCTATCCTTTCTTCATAAAAAATGATTTTAATATATTTTCCGATTGTCTTTATATTATCCCATTTTTTCAAGGAATGTCAAGACATTCACAAAGAGAAATTCCGTCCTGTCTGCACGAATTCTATGTACTTAATGCACATATCTCATCGATTCTTCAGTTCTTCCACACTCGACAGGATCTCCGGAATATATTCTTCCATGACTTCCTGCCATTCTCCGTCATAATCGTAGGTAATATCTTCCCCGGCATTGATCCTGCTTACATAGCCGGCAAGCAGATCAAAGTCTCTCTCATAACAGTGATAGGAATTGGCCCGGTGGGTATAGGTCCCCATCCCGACACCCAGTTCATCCGCGATCTTTTTCTGCAGCATGATCAGGGCAAAGGCGTTCATGAATGAAGCCTTGCACGCATCATTACTCCGGAACAGGACCTTGCAGTGCAGCAGGCCGTCCCGGATAAAATACTGAATATGCTGCAGGCATGCAGGATCTTCACTGCCAATATCAGAAATGTCCCGGACCATCACGGCTGCCCGCCGGCTGGAGGGATTCCGCTTTAATTCTTCCACCACAAAAGGCAGCTGTGACACATATCTCTGGTGGTAGGTATAGGCCCAGTTGCCCCGCTCTACCTCAAAATCCAGAATACCATCCAGCATCTCCATGCAGTACTGCTGCAATTCCCTCGGACCACCGATAAAACACTTGGAGATCATGGGCTCCGAAAGAGGCTCTTCCACACAAATGGTCATGGATACCTCCTTCTGGCGTGTGTTCCAGTCAGCACAGTCCGTCAGATCGCCGAATTCCTGTAACAGTTTCAATGCTTTATGATATGCTTCCGAAAGAGTTTTCCCGTCCGCAAGAAATTCTCTCATTAAACCCTCTTTTCCGGCATCTTGTGCCATATTTTAAAAAAACATCGTGCATCAAAAAAACCGGTACCGCCATCCGGACAGCCCTGGTGCCTTATCTGCAGGAGTTCTCGGAGCTGTCCCCTGGTGCCGCATCTGCAGGCGTTCCCGGAGCTGTACCCCTGCGCCGCATCTGCAGGTATTCCCGGAGCTGTACCCTGTGCCGCATCTGCAGATACTTCGGGACCTTACTCCGTATCGAACAGGTCTTCGTAATCTTCTTTTGTATAGCGGTGATAAATGACATGGCCGCCTTCCTCTGTCAGGCAGTACCGGTATGCATCCGGGGCAGCGTCCTCAAAATAAACCAGATAATCAAAGTCCTCACTTTCCGGCATTTTTATAATACGCACCCTGTCCGAATACTTCTTAAACAAGGCAAGCACTTCCTCCATGGCGGTTCCGTGTTTTTCGACCAGGCGGATCAGGGCTGTCAGAAATTCCGCAGGATCGGAATAAAGATGAACATATTCCGTTCCCTCCGGGGGAATATGAAAACAGAAACGCTTTCCGTCCACGGTGACCTTTACATCTCCAAGTGTCGGCTTTACTTCCTCCTGAAAGCCGGAAAGGGCAGATGCCATCTCCTGCGCATGCAGCCGGGTCCCCAGAAACCGGTTGAGAGATTTCAGCGGATAATAAAGCTGCACTTTTTCCTTCTGGTATCCCAGTTTGATCTGCTCTTCTTTTAATACATCCACAATGTTTGAGGTAAGTCTGCTGTAATCCAAAAACCTGCTTCTCCTTTTAAAAATACTATTGTTTTATCTTGTCCTGACCCTTCGCCATGCGGCGGATCTACGTATGGTCAGTCCCAGGTCAGCGAAAATAACCCGGCACAAGTTCTCCAGCAGATATTTTCGTACTCTTCTTCCAGAAGGTCAAGCCTTTTCAGATAATCCAGTTCATCCTTCTGCATCCACAGAGGATAATCCGTGGCAAACATGACTCTTTCGGACCCGTAAGCCCGGATCAGGTCCCTGGCCTTGTCCGGCGACAGCCAGAATAAGGAGGAACAGGTATCTACCATGATGTTCGGAAAATCCGGAAGAAGCCGCATGGCATCATCCCACATGCTCCAGCCTCCGAAGTGGGCTCCTATCAATTTGAGACGTGGAAATGTTCTCAGTACCACGGCGACCCGCTCCGGATTGGAATAGTCAAACCGGTAATCTCCTGTGTGGCAGAGGACCGGCAGGCCTTTCTCCTCACACAGTTCAAACACTTTCATGGCCTTGGGAGAATCGATATGAAACCGCTGGATATCCGGATGAAGCTTCACCCCGTGAAGGCCCAGTGTGCAGATCTCTTCTATATCCTTTTCAAGATCATCTGTATCCGGATGGATCGTACCGAGACCTGTAAAGGCTCCTTCTGCCTGTGTCGTGCTTTTTGCGATAAAATGATTGATCGATAATACCTGCACCGGCGATGTCGCCACAGAATGTACAACAAAATGGGAAATTCCCTGCTCACGGCCTGTTTTTAACAGTGTTTCCGGCGTGCCGTCCTGATGCGGCGGCGGAAGACAGCCGTAAAAATGATCAATGGCAACAACAGCCTTCGATGCGATCGTATTCGGATAGATGTGGCAATGGCTGTCGATGATTCTCTTCGCAATACTCATTATCTGCCCCTTTTTTATTCAGTTCCGGCTCTTAACGGACACGGCAGGGCATAACAGCCTTTGCCATGCCCTGCCCGCGTCCCTGTTCTGCCTGCTGTATGTCTTCTTATGCGGTCTCGATGCTGGCATCCTTCTGAAGACCCAGCTTTACGATCGCCTGTTCACGCATTTTATACTTCTGGATCTTGCCGGCGTCATTCATGGGGAACCCATCCACAAAGTCAATGTACTTGGGCACCTTATGTTTTGCCATATGCTCCAGGACAAACTGCTTCATTTCCTGTTCTGTCATGGTCTCGCCTTCCTTCAGGATGATGCAGGCCATGATCTCCTCACCCATCGCTTTATCAGGAACACCGATCACCTGTACATCGCTTACCTTCGGGTGCGTGTAGATGAATTCTTCGATCTCCTTGGGATAAATATTCTCGCCGCCGCGGATGATCATATCCTTCAGACGGCCGGTGATCCTGTAATTTCCTTCCGGTGTACGGCAGGCCAGATCGCCGGTGTGAAGCCATCCGTCTTTATCAATGGCGGATGCCGTCGCCTTGGGCATCTTGTAATATCCCTTCATGATATTATATCCCCGGGCGACAAATTCACCGATCACTTCATCCGGACAATCTTCTCCTGTCTCCGGATCCACGATCTTGCATTCCACCTCCGGAAAAGCACTTCCAACAGTGGTTACACGGACTTCCAGAGAGTCCGTGGTACGGCTCATGGTACATCCCGGAGATGCCTCGGTCTGTCCGTATACGATGACGATCTCTGTCATGTGCATTTTATCTACCACATCCCGCATGACCGCAATAGGGCAGGGACTTCCCGCCATAATGCCGGTCCGCATGTGGCTGAAGTCTGTCTTCGGGAAATCCGGATGGGACAGCATGGCAATAAACATGGTCGGCACGCCGTGGAAGGCTGTGATATGTTCATTATGGATGCAGGCCAGTGAAGATTTCGGCGAAAAATATGGAAGGGGCAGGATCGTTCCGCCATGAGTCATGGTCGCCGTCATAGCCAGCACCATGCCGAAACAGTGGAACATGGGCACCTGGATCATCATACGGTCTGCTGTCGAGAGATCCATACCATCCCCGATGCTCTTTCCGTCATTTACGATATTATAGTGAGTCAGCATGACTCCCTTGGGAAATCCGGTGGTTCCGGAGGTGTACTGCATGTTGCAGACATCATTCACATCCACGGCAGCCGCCATCCGGCGCACCTCTTCCACCGGTGTTCTGGATGCGTAGGTCAGCGCTTCTTCCCAGGTAATGGCGCCCGGCATCCGGAAGCCTGTCGTGATCACGTTCCGGAGGAAGGGAAGCCTT
>CACZPF010000551.1 GCA_902782975.1 uncultured Lachnospiraceae bacterium | reverse complement strand
TCAGATCCTTTACGGAAATGACATTTTCTGTATTCATATTCTTATCTGCCATCTGTCCCCTCCTTAATTCTTAAGACGCGGGTCAAACGCATCGCGAAGAGCATCGCCCATCAGGTTAAAGGAGAATACGGTAAGGGCGATAAAGATGCCGGGAACCGTAACCAGATACGGATAGGCCAGGATAAATTCACGGCCTGCTGAAATAAGAGCGCCCCATTCCGGTGTCGGCGGCTGCACGCCAAGGCCGAGGAAACTTAAGGTCGCCGTCGAAAGAAGTGCCGCTGCAAGCCCCTGGGTCGTCTTGATGATCATTGGTGAAAGAATATTCGGCAGAACATGCCGGAAAATGATCCGGGAATTCTTTGCGTCGATGCTGCGGGCGGCCTCGATATATTCCTGATTCTTGACCGTCAGCACCGGCCCGCGGATCATACGGGCGTAGCCGGGAATATTGGGAATACTGACAGCGATCATCGTGTTCAGAAGTCCCGACCCCAGCACGGCCGAGATCACCATGGCTGTCAGGATCGTGGGAATGGCCGCGATGATGTCCAGGATACGCATGATGATGGAGTCCACTTTTCCTCCGAAGAATCCGGACACTGCCCCGAGCACTGTTCCGAAGATCGTCGTAAACACGGTTGCCACGATGGCAACCATCAGGGTGATCCTTCCGCCGTAAAGCACACGGGCCAGAAGGCTTCGTCCCAGATTATCCGTTCCGAAAAGGTAGGTGATCCCTTCTTTTCCCATAGGCTTGGTGAACTTGTCCGCAATGACCTGCAGGTCATATCCTTCCGGACAGATCACATTTGCCAGCGCACAGAGAACGATGATCACCAGCAGAATAATAGAACCAAGAATAAATGTACGGCTGTATTTAAGCCGCCCCAGCGAAACCGCCAGAAGGCTCTTACTCTTTACCGCATTTTGTTCACCTGTATTTCTGCTCATGCGGATGCGCCTCCTTTCGATCTGCCGCGCTTTTTGCCGGAACTGCCGGCAAATTCCGCACGGATACGGGGATCAATAGCAGTGTAGGTAAGGTCTACGACCAGGTTGACCACGCAGACGATAATCGCCAGCATAATAACGGCGCCGCGGATCTGGGGATAATCCCGGCTGGTCAGGGCTTCCTTTAACATCTTGCCGAGACCGGGGATGGCAAATACCGTTTCGGTCGTAATCGTTCCGCCCAGCACCGATGCGAACTGGGAACCGATATTGGTAACGATCGGGATCAGAGCATTTTTAAAAATATGCTTCCAGGTGATCACGCCCTCTGCCTGGCCTTTAGCACGTACTGTACGGATAAAGTCCTCATTAATATAGTCCAGCACAGCCGATCTTGTAATACGCATGGTCGATGCCGAACAGATCAGGCCGACCGTCATGGCAGGAAGAACAATATACTGGGGTCCGTAGAAGCCGGATACCGGAAACCATCTCAGCCTTACACCGAAAAACAGGATCAGTAGAAGGCCCAGCCAGAATTCAGGGACCGACACACCGAGCACCGCAACCACCTGGACAAAGGAGTCGATCAGCGACCCCCTGTGAAGGCCTGCCAGCATTCCCAACAAAACACCGATCACCGTCGCGATCAGCGTGATTGCCAGAGCCAGAATAAACGTCTTCGGAAAACGGCTCAGAATCTCCGCCGTAACAGAGCGGCCATTTACATAGGATTCGCCGAAGTCAAACTTCGTGACGATCCGGTACATATATTTTCCATACTGTACCAGAAGTGGTTCATCCAGCCCGTACTTATGATTAAATTCCGCCACATCCTCGTTGGTCGCCTGATCCCCCAGAACCATTCTGGCCGGTTCGCCCGGTGAAAGATCAAGAACTACGAACACAAGGAGCGATACACCGATCACAACAGGTATCATCCAGAGAATTCTCTTCAGTATGTACTTACCCATAGCTGCCTCCTTTTTTTCTTCTTTTATATAATGTAACATTTTCCAAACTTTGTTATACTTCACTAATAAAATTGCACATATGTGCTTTTTACGACATTCTGACCAGTCAGATTTTTGGATAATACTTCCGATTTATGCCCATGAAAACTGTGAATATTTCACAAAAACAAAAGACATAATTGCATATACGTGATATTCCGTTCTCCATACATGACCTGCAGCCGCGCGCAAGCCCTGCCGTACATAAAAAACTCCGGGAACGTTCCTTATTTACGCTCCCGGAGCTTCTTCAACCATATACTCACGCATACTGCATTCAGCTTTTGCTTTGTTTTACTTTACCCTTCTATTATTTCTTCTTTTCTTCCGGGGCATATTTATATTTCCAGGAATCATCGCCAAGCTCAGGGCAAAGCACAAATGTATCTTTTTCAGGCGGAGCCGGGACAGGAACTCTTTTCCTGTCTTTTTTGTAAGCATACCTGCCAAGGAAGTTTGCATCTTCTTCCGGTGTCAGCGGAGGCCTGGTATTGGTATGCTGCATATCATAGATCCAGCCCTTCTCCTTGTTTGTCTTGATGACACGCTGCCAGCCGCCGCTGAAGGTGCGCCATTCCCCATCCTCAAATTTAAATTCTCCGGGAACGATCCCCACACTGTAGATCGCCATCGGTTCTTCTCTGAATTTTGCAAGCGCTTCATAGCCAAAACCAGTCGTCAGCGCCCGGGCTTTCGTCCCGTCTTCACTGACTTCAACTACAAAGTTATGTCTTGGCTGCATCAGGGTATTACCTTCCAGACTGTCGATAACGACTTTATCCGGTGTACGGATAAACGCCGGACGCTCTTCCCCTGGTTTTGCGACATCATAATTCTTCTGCAGTTCGCCGGGATGCTGGTCATCGTGATACCATGTACCGATACCGATCAGATTTATACAGGCATACGCCCCAAGAAGCTTATCAATCTCAAGCTCAAAGGCGTCCAGTTCCTCATCGGGGATCGCTTCTATTTCTTCTCTTAAGATCTCCATATACACATCTCCTCTTAGCATACAAACCTTAAAAAGCTTTATTATTGTGCAGCATCCAGTCTTTGTCAGAGTTCTCGTAGGTATCATAGGGATGCGGAATACCGGGGATACAGTCTCTGATCGTAAAAGGTGTATACGGATTGTGGTAGGTCGTCGGCTGTGCAGACTTCGGCATGGATGCGTTCAACTTGTTTTCCATGCTTGTATCCTTGACCCAGCCCTTCTGATAATCACACTTCATCAATCTGAAATAATGCAGATGCCAGATTTTCCAGTCGTCCCCCACCAGTATGAAATCTACAGCAAGGGTGCCCCACATCCAGATCGCCATGGGATCTTCATTCTCGCGAAGCATTGCGCCTTCACCCGGGCACAGCCACATACCCTTGGCTGTCTTTCCATCTTCAGCTACTTCGATGATCGGGGTAGAAATATGAATATCCGTCATTTCGCCTGCCTGAATTTCGGAAGGAATCTTCCAGTCTGCATATTCTTTTACAGCTTCAGCTCCTACATAAAGACCTTCATCTGCCAGTTCTACAGAAACAGATGGTTCATCCATTGCAAGATAGGAGAGCACGCCGTCTTTCTGA
>CACZPF010000550.1 GCA_902782975.1 uncultured Lachnospiraceae bacterium | reverse complement strand
GCAAAGACGATGGCGAACTTTTCATCCTTATCCGAGCCGAGGGAAGCCTGCCGGACGATCTGGGCGGCCAGCTTGTTGTGCGGAAGACCGTCTCCGGAAAAGATGGGCAGCTTCTGGCCGCGGATCAGGGTCGTAAGGCCGTCGATGGCGGAGATGCCGGTATTGATATAGTTTCTGGGATATTCCCGTGAGACGGGATTCAGAGGCAGTCCGTTGATATTTACGGAAGCCTCCGGTGTGATCTCGCCCAGGCCGTCGATGGGACGGCCGATCCCGTTAAATGTCCGGCCAAGTATCGAACCTGAGAGGGCAAGTTCCATAGGATGTCCGGTCAGCCGGGTATGGGTGTTGGAAAGGGACATGCTGCCGGTCCCCTCAAAAACCTGGATGACAGCCTTATCGCCGTATATTTCGATGATCCGGCCGAGGCGGTCCTTCTGGCCGTCTGTATGAAATTCTACAATTTCCTCGTAGGCTGCGTTTTTTACGCCCTCCAGAACAACAAGAGGACCGTTGATCTCGCTTAAGCCCAGATATTCAATTGTCATAAGCTGTTCCTCCTGCGTTTCAGCCGTTCTTTTCGAGAACTTTGTCATAGAAGCGGTCGATATCTTTCTTGTAGGTATCGAACATTTCGGGGGCGTCATTGGGAATATCATATTTGACCGAGATCACCCGCTCGAAAATATTATCCTGTTTTAATATTGACATGGGCATCCCCATGGAAACAAGCGCACGGGATTTTTCGTACAGGTACAGGATCAGCTCCATCATCTGGAACTGTTTTTCCATGGGAACACAGGTATCGTCAGAATGGAAGGCATTTTGCTGCAGGAATCCAAGCCGGATCACCCGGGCGATCTCCAATGTCAGCTTCTGATCGTCGGGAAGGACATCGCTGCCGATCAGCTTAACGATCTCCATCAGGGTACTTTCCTGGTTTAAGATGGCCATCAGCTGGTTGCGGTCCGGGATGAACCGTGGAGAAACGTTCTTCTGAAACCATGGTGTGAGGTCATCCAGATATTCACTGTAGCTGGTCAGCCAGTGAATGGCGGGGAAATGCCTGGAGTAGGCAAGCGATTTATCCAGCCCCCAGAAGCAGCGTACAAACCGCTTCGTGTTCTGGGTGACAGGTTCTGAAAAGTCGCCTCCCTGGGGAGACACAGCTCCGATGATGGTGACGGACCCCTCGGTCCCGTTCAGATTCTGAACCATTCCGGCCCGTTCGTAGAATGTGGACAGGCGGCTTGCCAGATAGGCAGGAAAGCCTTCTTCTGCAGGCATTTCTTCCAGACGGCCGGAGAGCTCCCGCAGTGCTTCTGCCCATCGGGAGGTGGAATCTGCCATGATCGCGACATCGTATCCCATGTCTCTGTAATATTCAGCCAGGGTAAGACCTGTATAGATCGATGCTTCACGCGCGGCTACAGGCATATTGGAGGTGTTGGCGATCAGGGTAGTCCGGTCCATCATAAGATTGCCGGTCTTGGGGTCTGCCAGCTTGCTGAAGTCCTCCAGTACTTCGGTCATTTCGTTGCCGCGTTCTCCGCAGCCGATATAGATGATGATATCCGCGTCGGACCATTTGGCGATCTGGTGCTGGGTCATGGTCTTGCCGGTGCCGAAGCCTCCGGGAATGGCGGCTGTTCCCCCTTTGGCAATGGGGAAGAGGGTATCCAGGATACGCTGCCCCGTGACGAGAGGTATACTTGCGGGATAGCGGACAGCACTGGGCCGGGGGGTCCGGATGGGCCACTTCTGGGCGAGAGTCACGTTTTCTTTGCTCCCGTCCGGCAGAGAGATCACCAGAAGCGGGTCCAGTATGGTATATTCCCCGTCAGGGACCACACTTTCTACGACTGCCTCGTGGATGTGCGGCGGAATCATGGATTTATGGACAATGGAGACGGTCTCCTGGGTTTCCGCAATAATGGTGCCGCCCTGTACAGAATCGCCGGGGCGGACCGTCAGGTGGACCTTCCATTTTTTTTCTGTATCCAGAGAAGGGACGGAGATGCCCCTGGTAATATATTTGCCGGAAGCGCGGGCGATCTCTGCGAGAGGACGCTCTATGCCGTCAAAGATATTGTGGATGATCCCCGGCCCCAGGGTTACAAAGATCGCGTCATCTGCGCCTGTTACGGTATCCCCTGGCTTCAGACCGGTGGTCTCCTCATAGACCTGGATAGTAGTCAGGCCTTTTTTCAGGCCGATGACTTCGCCTGCCAGTTTTTCCGGCCCGACATAGACCATCTCCGCGATCCGGAAGCCGGGGTCTTCCTTAAGGTAGATCACAGGCCCGTTGATACCGTAGATAATACCAGTTTTATTCATGTGACTGACCTCCGGGGTTCATAGTGAAACTGTTTTTTAAAGAGGTAAGGCTGGACAGAAAAGAATTATCGATCAGAATATTCTTTTCCGGGATGGTGCAGCGAAAACCACCGATAAAGGAGCGGTCCGCTACCGTGATTGAAAGACGGCACGTTTTTTCAAGCGCCGGGACCCTTTTCCGGTCTTCCGGTGAAACAGTGACACAAAGAGGACTGTCTCCTGCCAGGGTCTTTGCCTCTTCAATTCCTTTCACCAGCCAGCGTTCGTATTCTTCGCCGGCCATAAAGGACAGAAGATGTTTCTCGGCAGTTTTAAAAAGCTGATTTTTCAGCTCGGCCTCATGGTTGGACAGCTGCCGCCGGATCTCCGTCTGCCTGGAAGAGACAGCCCTTCCGATCTCCCGCAGGGCATTTTCCTTTTCCAGACGCAGCTGTTCGTGGATCTGTGCCGTTTTGGCGGCTGTATGCTGTTCATAATGATTATCGAGGCTTTTACGAAAGGCTTCCATGTCGGACGCGCAGTCCTGCCGGACATCCTCTATGGTTGTCGCTTTAAAATGTCTTAATTTTTCCTGTATCGTCATATAATCCTCTCCCCGGCGGATGCCTAGAGCTTCAGACCGATCGCTTCATTCACATAAGATGTGATAAAATCTTTTTTCCGTCCGGTGCCGTGCCGGTCCGGAATTTCGATGATCAGGGGCGTCATGTGATGGAGACGGACTTCATCCACGATCTCCGGAAACTCTCTGCCGAATTTTTCCGTCAGGAGAATAATGCCGATCTCCCTGTTGGCGATGGCCTGCTGGAGAGCTTCTTTTAATTCTGCCCGTTCATGGACGATCACACCTTCTACGCCGGAAAGGCGCATGCCGGTCAGTGTATCCGTATTATCACTGATCAGAAACATTTTCATGGCGGACTCCTTTATCAAAGAAAAGCTTTATCAGAAAATACATTTTATCATAGAACACATTTCAAAGAATACCTGTATCAGAGCTTTCCGAGGATCATGAAGGAGATGATCAGACCATAGAGAGCGATACCTTCGGCCATGGCGACAAAGATAATGGACTTGCCGAACAAGGATTCATTTTCCGAAAGGGCGCCGAGAGCTGCACTGGCGGAGCTGGCCACGGCAATACCGGAGCCGATGCCGGAAAGGCCGGTTACAAGAGCGGCACTGAGGTAGCCAAGACCGGTGGCAATACCGGCGTCCTCGGCGGCACGGACAGTCTGGGTGCCGGAGAACATGACAAGAGAAGCGACCAGAAGAATACCGAAGAAGGGAATGGCATTCATCAGGATGCTTTTTTTGTAGCGGGTCCTTGTTCTTTCTCCTGCAAAGAAAAAGGCGAGGGGAAGAACGATCGTCAGAATAAGAGCTGCCGCGGTGAGAATCTGGATCATAGTATTCATAGGTAAAACCTCCCTGAAAATGTAAATATTGTACATATGTGGATCTTACTGATTTTTGGTGTCTGCGCTTCGGAACGGTCTGAATTCACGCCCGTTTCCTTTATAGAAGCGGCTGAAGATCTCGTAATATTCGAGACGGAGTACCTGGATCCCGACGATCAGACCTTCCATGCCGCAGACGAACAGGTTTCCGAGGATGATGACCAGCAGGTTGCCGCCGGAGCCGTTTTCAGCGCCGGAGAGCATCAGGACGACTTCCATCATGGCGGCATGGCTGACGGCGAACGCGCCGATCCGCAGGAAGGAAAGCGTGTTGGAGAGGTACGAAAGCATGACCTCGAACATTTCAAAGAAACTCTGCACGAAGAAGATAGCCTTCTGTTCGGGCAGGATCTTTGCCTTCTTTTTTACCAGATTTGTCAGAGGCTCCTTCAGGAACATGACGATCAACGGAATGCCGAACATAATGCCCAGGACGATCCCGCCAGGAAGTGAATGCCCCGAGATCAGCAGAAATGCCGAGAGGACGACCGCCCCGTAAAAAACAAGTCCCGCGACCGCGTTGGAATCGAACCAGGTTTTTTCCACATCCTTATTCCGCCAGGAATTGATGATATTAAAGATCATGCAGACAAGGATCAGGAGCATGCCGAAACCGATCGCGACGACAAACACGGTGTTCAGCTTTCCGACAAAGGGAACTGACATCATCCGGGTCATGGGTTTGAGCCACAGCGCCGGAAGAATATCTTCGAATCCGAATAAACTGCCGTACATAAATCCAAAGAAGGTGGAAAAGACTCCAGCGCAGCTGATGATGCCTGCCAGATCCATCTTTTTCTTTTTGTAGAGAAGCAGACCGCCGAGAAACAGAAGGCATCCCTGCCCGACATCTCCGAACATGGCGCCGAAGATAAAGGAGTAGGTGATGGCCAGAAACCAGGTCGGGTCCATCTCGTTGTAAGCCGGAAGGCCGTACATACGAACGTACAGTTCGAACGGCTTCAGAAGAGGGATATTTTTAAGCTTGGTAGGCGGCGTCAGGGTATCTGTCTGACGGGAACGCTTGCTGTCGATCAGGCAGTAAATATTTTCGTCATCTTTGGTGGCCGCCTGAAGATCATCGGCATCCTTTTCGGACATCCAGCCGCACAGGATATAAAAGATACCGCTGCCTTCCCCGCTACGGAGGGCTTCTGTATTTTCTGCCCTGGTGCAGGCTGCATACTTGCGGATATCGAAGTTTTCACAGGTAGTCAGAAGAACACGCCTGGCCGAAAGAATGTCCTGCAGGTGGTCTTTCAGAAGACTTTCCCTGGCGTTTTTGTTTTCTTCCATCTCTTTATGAATGTGCCTGTGGGCTGCTTCAAGCTGATCGCAGGCTTCAAGGGCTGTTCCTGAATAGGAATCCGGAAGAGAAATCTCCTCAAAATGCATGGAGGAGAAGACGGCGTTGATTTTCTCGGCCTGCGTCTTTGGCGAAAAATAGACACCGTATACATAGGAATCATCCTCATCCGCCTTGATAAAGATAGAATTGATGTTGTTGTAAATGTACTGTTCGAATTTGGTAAAAAACTGCCGGTCGATCTTGCCAAAACGGTAGCATATATGTTCAAAATGAAGAATGGCGGATATATCATAATCAATATTCCGGAATGGCCGTATGACTTTGAGCGGTGAGACCACGGCAGCATGTTTTTGTTCCAGATCCTTTCGGGTCCCGTCGATTTCCTGAAGGTCTGCCTGCAGGCTGTTTACCAGCTTCAGCGCTTCCTGAATGGTCATGGGCAGGAGCGGCACCATGCCGGCGTCCGGCAGAGACGGCAGAAGACCTTCCAGAAATTTCAGAGGCTCCCGGTAGGGATTGACTTCAGTAAAAGGCGTCAGAGTCTTTACATCGGTAAGCTCAGTCAGGGCATTTTCAAGGTGGATCTCATATCTGGACAGGTAGGTGCTGGCTACTCTGTCGATATCTGACCGGGGACCGGTAATGTTGACGTACTTCATTTTCTCAATCAAGCGAATTACCTCCTCTCTTAGTCTCCCGATAAAGGTTTATTTTCAGGTATTGTGGATGACGCTCATGGCTGCTGCCGGATCGATCCCGTAACGCACACTTTCCATGGCGGTGATCAACCTGTCGGTTTCATGTTCCTTAAGGTACATATAGTTAAAAAGAACGGCCGCGGAGTGCGGGTTTTCCCGCGCTGATTTCTGCAGAAGCCGCATCAGGGTGACCGTGTAGAAGACTTCCAGATTCAGCTGTTCTTCCGGGCTTCCGAGGACGCTTTCAAGATCGGTATCAGACACCTGCAGGCTGTGCCGGTATAAGGATCTGTATTTTTTTCCGTACCAGGTCGTCAGAAAATATGCCCGGGCTGCGGCGGGATCCTCTGATTCTACCAGCATCTGTATATCCTTCCGGGAAAGATGATAATATACCGGAATGAGCAGGGAATAGATATCGGCCGGGGCCATCTGATAATATTTTCTGGAACGATAGATAAACTGGAGGTTGAGCATGTCAAATTTTTCTCCGTAGGTACTGGTGATAAATTCCAGATCCTTTCCGGAGAAGAGTTTTTTCCGGACTCTCCAGATATGGGTAAAGTAATAAAGATCCAGAGCCATCCCATCGTCAAAGATCAGGGGATCGATCCCCTGGATGATCTTGAGTGGTTTATAGTACTGCGTTCCGCGCAGTGCTTCTACCAGTTCGTCTGCGTCGCGGCATGCACACAGGACGGCAAGATCAAGGCCTGAGTGCTTCCGGAAGAATTCCTGATAGAGGGAATAGTCCAGAACCTGGCTGTTATGATAGTCAAAAAGATTGGTGATGATCTCTTTTAAGACCCGGATCTCATACCGCCCCGCATACAGATCCAGAAACCTGCGCTGTTCTTCGTCTGCAAAATGGTACAGTTTGCAGAAATCATTGAAGATGGATCTGCGCAGATATTTTTCCAGATTTTCGCGATGCAGCTCTTCATCCGAAAGATCCGCCCATTCTTTTTCAAACCGGGGCAGACGTCTTAAATAGGCGGCTACCTCGCCAATACTGCGGAGCCTGACGATTTCGGAGAGCTGTTCCTCTGTGATCAGGCGGCTTTTCATGGCACGGATCTTTGCGTTGATCCCGCTGTAGGATAGTAGGTTTCCCATGAATTTTCATGCCTCCTCGTATACGCAGGTATCTGTGGATGTACATATTGCCCCGGGATGGGCTGCAGCACCGGTCATGACTGAAGGATCTTTTCGGCGAGCTGCCGGGAAAGCGTATCCAGATTGCTGCTGTACCAGGCGTCCAGGGCTTCAAAGGAGGCCTGTTTTTCTTTTTCGAGCTCTTCCAGGCGGGCAGCTTTCTGCTTGTCCAGTTCCAGATGTATTCTGGCAAGTTTCTTTCGGCTGTCTGATTCGATCTGCTCGTCAAACTGCCGGCATTTTTTGTCCATTTCGGCGG
>CACZPF010000549.1 GCA_902782975.1 uncultured Lachnospiraceae bacterium | reverse complement strand
TCTTCAATCTTAACATCTTTCATAGCATTGACAGTGACTTCTCCAAGCATCAGCTGGTACATTCCTGGAAGACTCATCAGTTCACATCCTGTTTCATTGCAAATTGCGATAAGATCTCTCTTCTGTTCCGCCGTTGCGCTCGGGATGGCCAGATAAATTTTTTCGACCTTATATTTATCCACGCTTGAAAGGATGTCGTCCCTGCCACCCACGACGGGGATTCCTTCTATATAGCGCCCCCATTTGTTGGGATTGTCGTCAATAATACATACCACACGGTCTTTGGTTTCCTTGGCACGTGCTATATCCCGCAGGATCATCTGCCCGGAATTGCCTGCACCGATCAACATAACACGACGAATCGAAGTCGTTTTCTGGCGGGACCGATTTTTCTCGAGAAGAATAAACCGGTAGGCAAACCGTGCGGCGATCGTGAAAAAGCCCTGAAACCCTATGCCCAGAATATAATAGGTATAAGGCATTCTTCTACTCTGTTTCAGGATCATCGTGAGGATGATCTGAAAAAGAAGAGCTATCGTATTTGCAGTGATCAGTCTGATCAGTTCATCATAGCTGGCAAAACGCCATATGCTTTTGTAAAGCCTCAGTACCCAGAAAACGAGGACACAGAAAATCGTATAAAACGGTGCCACCTGAATATAAAGCTTTAAAAAGTATTTTGGTATGGAAGAATAGACTCCGTCAAACCGGATAAACAAGGCAAGAAAAAAAGACAGGTTCACCATGATCACATCATAGAGTATCAGCAGAAGCGCAATGACCTGCCAGTGCTCAAAGAAATTCTTACTGCTTCTGTATTTCTTATTTACTGACTTTTCAAAATTATTATTCATCCCGAACACACTCTGGCCTTCCCTGGGCTGTCATTATTTAGTATAAATTCCGTTCCTGATGGGTGCTGACAGCCTATATGTAGTGTTTAATTGATTCTGTATAGCGGTTCTATTCTACTATGAATCATTATTGATGTCAATAAATACCATTCGATAGAAAGCCTGCCATGATCCATTCCTGATCCATGTTTTCTATATCCTTTTGATGCTATCCTCCTTGCGGCACATGAATCGGATAGAGGAGAAAACGCTCTCCTATCAGGTCTGTTCATGGCTTTATCGCTAATAAAAAAGCCCGGGCAGCATCCCACCCGGACTTTACTTTATTCTTCAATTTTCGATTCCTGAATTATTTGTCAGCAACAAGGCAAAGAGCATATTCAAGCTGGTCGATTTCCATGGTGAAGATTTTTTCAGCCTCATCATATTTTGTAGTCTTTACAAGTTCAAAATAAGAACCGACTTTATTGCCCTGCTCGTCAACCTTTGCAGCCTTGTGAAGGAACATCGGATTCTTTTCGCTGATTTCTTTTGTGAAAGCAGCATCGGAAAGAACGATTTCATATTTGCCGTTTTCCTTCTGAATAAGGGTCTTGTCAGCGCCTTCGATCCAGAGAAGTGCGCAGAAACCAGTGCATACCTGATGGTTGTCGGCCTTCAGATAATCGATAACTTCCTGCTGTTTTTCCTTGACTGCAGGATCCTGCTCTGCTTCGTTTGCTTTTTCAATCTGTGCTGCAAGATCAGCCGGCTTAAGGTCGCCTTTGTTGAAATCGTCAAGAACCTTGATTTCCTCAGCTGCTAAAGAAGCTACAAATTCCTTGTCATCAAGCTTGGCAGTTCTGTAAAGAGCATTGGCAGGAACCGTAAACAGAGTAGCAGTATCTGCCTTTGCGGGAGCTGCCGGTGTTGCAGGAGCTGCAGGAGCCGGAGTGGTTTTTGAAGGAACGGGAACCGGCGGAACTACAGGACCGGAAGATTTACTCCCTGCTGCAAGAACGCCTGTTGCAGAGCCAAGGATCATTGTTGCAGCAAGAATGCCTGCGAGAATCTTCTTAGACATTTTCATAGTTACATCTCTCCTTTTCTTGTATGAATAAATAGTATAGATAATAGTGCCCCACGCACTAAGTATCTTCTGTTAATTATAATAACCAACCTGCATTATACTATAGAACACATGATTAGTCAAATCTCTTCGCAAAAATTTTGATTTTTTTCTTTGAAAAGTAGAGTAAGGCTGCTCTTTATACTTCTTTATAAAAAATTTTCATGATCAGGGTTTCCAATTCCTGTTTGTCAACATGATATTCATCATAAAATTCTCCCTGTACGCCTTCACCCGGCAGCGTCTCCGTTTCCAGAACTTCTGCTGTAAGCATTTTGGCAAACAGATCATTTCCCATGTTGGTCACAAGATAAGGTTTAAGAGATTCGTACATCTTTGTTACAATGCCGGAATCCTGCCCGCCCACCTGTTTTGCTTTTTTCATGAAGGCCTGCATAAAAACCTTCTGGCGCATCTGCCTTACGAGAGCACTCTGCGTCACATTGATATCCCGCTTTCGAAGGAACAATTCTGCGTTCTCGCCGGTTATTGTGACCGCAGCTCCTTTGACAAATTCCGGAACAGCACCAGCCAGGCTGTCATCCGGGAGGGTCAGTTCTACGCCGCCCAGCGTATCAACAAGACCTGGAATACCATCCATCTTCAGGGCACAGTACCCATGAATCGGAATACCGTCCAGGAGTTCAGACACCGCCTGTTCCATCAGCTCACAGCTCTCTCTCCCTCCGTCACCGTAGGCGAACTGCAGGTTGATATGATCCTCCGTACGGCCGATGCTTTCACCAAATGGATTAAATATCTCGATCTCGGTGATGGTATCTCTGGGGATGATCAGCGCCTGGAGCGTTTCCATCTGGCGGTCATAAGAAACTACAAAGATCGCATCTGCCTGACCGCCTTCTCCTACATTTTTTTCATCCTCTGCCGTATCATGTGTATCAATTCCCATAAAAACATAGTTGCTTAAGTGGTCATTGTATTTATAGGAACTACCCTCAAAGGGAATGACTTCCTTAGCGCTTCTTCCTTCGCCAAAGGATCCCTCTTCAAAATGGAAGCCTGAAGCGCTGCGGTTATTCAGATATACATATACGGCAACCCCGATTATGATCAGGAACAGCAGAATAACAGCTGCCAGTATGAGCAAAATCTTCTGCTGTCTTTTTTTTCGCTTTCTGTCCGGCAAAATCTGTCTCCTTTATCAGTTTTCCAGATATCCAAGTTCGATCAGTTTATCAAAAATCGCATCCGCGATAGCTGTCTGCGTCTGCAGACTATCAGGTGCATTATTGGACAACGAGAGAAGACTGATATATCTGTCACCCCATTTTTCTGCAAGCGCTGCATCCAGAGCGCCGGCATCTGTCAGCCCATCTTTCGGCGCTACTGCCAGAATGATATAGTCATCTTGATCTGTAAAGGTGGAGATCACTTCTTCCTGCTGTCTGATCAGCTCTTCTGGATCATGATTCCATCCTCCGTTATATCCCATAAAAATGACCGGCAGGTATTCATCATCCGTTCGTTCCTTCTGTTCTTCTGTGAGATCGCGGATGCCTGTCTCTGTCACACTCAACTGACTTCCGTCTGCCGATTTACGATGACCATCAATATATTCTTTTATTATGTCATCTGAAATACCAGCCATCTTAAGAATAGAAAGAGTGCCCGCTCCCTGAAGGGTCTTATTATCTACTGGTAACTGATAGCCTTCCTCTTCAAGAAGGTCCGACAGAAGAACAATATAAGAATCCGTTTTGGCCGCATCGCCGGTTGTTAATTCGTCTCCCCAGATTACAAGGCCCCGGATGGTAGAATCCTTTAAAGAAGAAGTATTTCCACCCACTTCTGCGGTTTCAGAAGCATCAGGTTCTGATGGTTCGGCGGTTTCTTCTTCTGTGTCAGAGGTTTCTTCTTCCGATTCCGAATCTTCCTCATCATCAGATTCCGATTCTTCCTCCGCAGCATCAGGATTTTCTTCCATATCCTCAGGGAACTCTTCTGCAATCTCAGAAATCTCTTCCGGATTTTCAGGATTATCTTCTGCATTTTCAGAAATCTCTTCTGTATTTTCAGGACTTTCTTCTACAGTCTCAGAAATCTCTTCTTCTGCATTTTCAGGATTTTCTTCTACAGTCTCAGAATTCTCTTCTTCAGAATCTGTAAGCTCTTCTTCTGTTTCAGAATCCTCTTCTTCAGAATCCTCTTCTTCAGAATCCTCTTCTCCAATATCCTCAGGATTTTCTTCTGTGACCTCAGAACTATCTTCTGTAGTTACTAGTTTTTCTACAGGGCTTTCTGACCGTGCAGGTTCCGCCTTCCCTACTTCTGCAGTCTCCGCAATTTCACTTTGGGCAGTTCCCGAAACTGCTTCTGCCTTCTTCTCTTCTGCTGGTTTCTCCTCTGCAGGCTTCTTCTCTTCTCCAGCCTGAGAGTTACCAGCCTTCTCAGGACTATCCGTATCTGCAGACGCAGGTATTTCTGTTACGGGTTCTGCCTTTTTCTCCGGTTCGGTCTGTTCCGGTTTCACGGAAGGTTCCGCCTTCTTCTCCGGTTCGCTCTGTTCCGGTTTCACGGAAGGCTCTGCCTTTTTCTCCGGCTCGGTCTGTTCCGGTTCGGCTGCGGGTTCTGCAGCCTCATCTGAATCGGGTTCGTTATAGAGAGTCGATGCTTCTTTGGCCGTCGCTGCCAGCTGTTCCAGCCTCTGTTTTTCCTTCCGCTGTTCCCCGCGATACCATAAGAGCATGCCTCCAAGGGCCGCCAGGAGTACTAAGCATAAAAGAAACAGCAATATGTTTTTGATTTTTGAATTTTTGTCAAACAATTCGGCACCTGCCTTTTATTTAGACTCAGACTCTTCGGCCGGCTTTCTGTAATAGCCTCCATATTTAGCGTATTTCCCGTATTTGCTGTATTTGCCGTACCTGGAATATTTGTTATAGTACCGGTCACTGCTTGTGTCGACCTTATTGAGCACGGCCCCGAGGATCCGGCAGCCGCTCATCTCGATCTGACGCTGGGCACGCTGTGCATCCCGGTAGCTGACTGCATCCGCCTCGATGATCATGATGGCGCCGTCCGCATGCTTTGCCACAACTGCCGCGTCAATGACTGTCTCGATGGGCGGGGTGTCGATAATGACAAAGTCATAAATATCCTTGGTCGCCTGAAGAAGGCTGACAAACTTTTTCCCTTCCAGCATTCCGGAGGGATCCGGTGCCGAGGGGCCTGCACAAATGAGATCCATATTCGGGAAATTTGTCTTGTAGATCAGCCCTCTTAGATCCACCTGTCCGCTCAGATACTCTGATAATCCGTGGATATTCTCACGGTTCTCTACTTTGAATCTGCTGAGAAGCGCTGATTTTCGAATATCTGTGTCAAGGAAGAGGGTCTTTTTACCGATCCCTCCAAGTTCCTTGGCAAGGGAAATCGCTATATCGCTCTTCCCCTCATTCGGAAAACAGCTGGTAAAAAGAATAAGCTTAATATCCTCTCCTGCAAAACGAAGGTTCGTCCGGAGCGTTTTCAGCGCTTCGGAATAATTGTAATCCATTTTCCGCTGATCATTCAGAACAACATAGTTTCCTCGTGTATTGATATTATCCATTATTTCCTCTTTTCTGACCCGTCATTTACACGTCATCCTGCCGATGATCTTCTCCGGTTCAGGCGCTCTTGTTCTTTTTTCCTTTTTTACTGGACGTGATAAAGTCCTTCCTGTCCGGAATCGAAGCCAGAAGACTAAGTTCCAGATACCGGTTGATATCTTCTTCTGTCTTGATCGTATCATCCATGATGGACATCGCCGCCACTAGACCGCCGCAGAGGACAAGTCCTAAAAGGATCCCGACCATGACATTTCGCTTAACACTGGGGGATGTCTGAACGGTAGGGATCTTGCCTTCCTCAATGATCTTTGGCGGAATAACTTCCATTTTATCGGCAATATACAGTGAGCTGA
>CACZPF010000548.1 GCA_902782975.1 uncultured Lachnospiraceae bacterium | reverse complement strand
GATGGTGGCTTCCGAGGAGCTTGTACCCGGTAAAGGGACCGCTGTCCATGACTGGCTGCAGGCACTGTATGCGTATCCTGAATGTGACGGAGAGTGGCTCGGACGGTGTGTGTGTGACATGACTGGTATTCAATATGCCAACGATTCGGAGAAAATGTCAAAAACCCTGCTTACCTGGTCGGTCATTGATCTTTCAAAAATTGACCGTCTGGTGAAGACCTGCGAAGCATATTTAAAAAAGATGTGCGAGGCTCTCGATCATTATCCTATCGAGGCATCCGTGTATAACTCTTTTATTTTCGAAGCTGAGATGTATGGCGACGGACAACAGAATATGCGCGATCTTGGAACCGTGATCTACAATCCTTCCACGATGACAACGGTGGATCTTCGTGTCCGCAACGATCTGATGAAGGCACTTTCGGATGCCGTTGTCTACATTACACGCGGTCCCGGACGTGCCTCAGGGCGTGGACTGTCCTTCTGTTATCCTGCAGATTTCAGCGAAGATGAACTGGATATCTATGCAAAAAACTGTCCCATGCCCTTGTATCTGGCCTATATCGACGCCATTACTGAATGGACTGCACCGGATTGGGTCTATGAGAAAACGTCCCGCCTGCCGAGTATTGACGATATAAAGGAACTGCAGATCATTCCGCTGAAAAAAATGACGAAAAGTGGTATGCCCGGAGTGGCCCTCAAAGATATGTTGTATAATATAAAGAACATTTTCTACCGGCTGTATCAGCTGGACGAAACGACAGGACATGTGGTATACCTGGGACGCACGGTCTGTGGAATCGGTGTGGAGGACAAGAATGTTGTCTGGCGGGCCAGTGACCCTATGCACTGGCCTGCGATCGATGATGATCTGTGCTGTATTGACATGATTCAGGAAAATGGAGTGATGCGCCTCTATAATATTCCGGTCCAGATCAATTCAAAGAACGCTATCCTGCGCTGCGGACGAACGATCTTTTTTTCTGAAGATGGTGAAAAACGCTATAGTGAATATGAGGTATACGGTGTATGGGAAAACTATGATGAAAACAATACACTGATGAACAGGAGCGTGGAGCCGCTGGCGCTTATCTCCGGCAGGGAATACAAACTCATGTATCCCCTGGACGGGGACGAAAAGGGGGTTTTTGATTACAGTGAAGAAAAGACCATGTACCGTGCGCTGGATGTCCGGGAGATCCCGCTGCCTGCAGGGGTTTATTATCTGGAATACGAAGTCCAGGATACTTTTATGCGTTCCAGGCTGCTGGATCGGATAGAGATTCACTGGGACGGTCAGAATATGACCTTCCTGGATGGATTTGTGTGGGAAGGAGAAGTTAAATAAGCGTAAGAGTGGACAGGGGGACTGTTCTAATGTCATTAAGTGCAGCTTTTGCCATCGAACAGCCCCGCAGAAATGCCTGACTTAATGACCTTCGGACTGCCTGCGGTAGGCGGAGGGGTTTAGCCCGGTGGCTTTCCGAAAGGTCTTGCTAAAGTGGAACTGGTCGGGATAACCTACTTTTTCTCCCACTATGCTGATGGGAAGAGAGGTTTCGAGGAGGAGACGGCAGGCTTCCTGTATGCGTATATTTGTCAGATACTTAAGGGGTGGTTCACCGACATAACGGTTAAATATTTTGGTAAGATAAGCGGACTGAAATCCGTAGTGGGAGGAGAGCATGCCCATATCAATGTCTTCCATATAGTGGCTCCTCATATACCGGATAACGTGGGCTACGGTCTCTTCGGCTCCGTATTTGCCGGATTCGGTCTCTTCCGGAAGATCATGATTGTCTGACAGCTTCACTTTGGCTCTTGAAATTGCTCCTTCCAGGTCTTCTTTATTGACCGGTTTAAGAAGGTAATCAAATACACCGTACCGCAGAGCTGACTGAGCATATTCAAAATCCGCATAACCGGTGAGAATGATCGTAACGATTTCCGGATACAGCTCATGGATATGGCCGGCAAGTACCAGGCCGTCCATGACGGGCATCCGGATATCTGTGATAACGATCTGAAAGTCTTTTTCTTTCAGAAGGTCAAGAGCTTCCTGGCCATTGCCGGCTTCAGCGGCAATGTACAATTCTTCGTCCAGCTGTTGAAGGCTGCGTCTTAAAGACTGCCGTAAATAATATTCATCATCGACCAGCATCACCTGGTAATGGCTGTTTTTCTGATTCATCTGTTCTCCTTCCTGTAGTAACAAATGCACCGCCTTCCGGCAGATTGCCAAATTCAAAAATGAAGGAATTTCCATATAAAAGATAATAGCGGATGAATATGTTGAGAATCCCCATTCCTTCAATTTTGAGACTGGTGAGAATTCCATTCTGCAGAATTTTCTGCATTTCCAGGCGAAGTCTTTGTGCTACTTCCGGGTCAAATCCAGGACCGTTATCTTTTACAGTAATGGACCAGGCAGTACAGTTCGCCTGATCTGAAGCACCTGTCTGATCTGAAATGCAGGCCTTCTCCGGCAGATCGGTCCGGCCTGAGATATTGATATGCCAGGGAGGTGCTGTCCCGGTAACCGCCTTTACGGCATTTTCTGCCAGAAGCTGAATGGAAAGTTTAGGAATTTCATTGTCCAGCATTTCATCGGGAATCGAGAAGGAAAAATGAAATTCTTCTCCGAACCGGAGCTTCAGACAATTAAGATACTGGTCGCAGATCTCCAGTTCTTCTTCGATACTCGAGACCTGTTCCCTGTTAGACGACACATAACGGAGAATCTCCGTGATGTCCCGGCACATCTGTGAAACGGGCTCCGTCAGGCCTTCTTCAGCCATTTCGGCAATAGTCGACAGAGAGTTATATAAAAAATGAGGATTCATCTGGGACTGAAGCGCCAGCATCTGGGCCTGAACCTCTTTCTCTTTCAAGATCATCAGTGTATCGGTAGCGGTTTTCCGGGAGTGGATGTTTTCGTTCAGGGAATCCCGCAGTTTGTCGATCTCCCGGATCCCTGTAGAATCCATTTCAAGAGGTGCGAAACGGTCTTTCCCCTCGTCTGCAAGAAAATGATAGATCGCCCGGATCGGATTGCTCAGATTCCTGGAAAGAATGTGGGACAAAAACAGGCAGAGAATAAACAGAATAATGAAAATGCCACTGATCCACCCAAGGGACCGGAAAACAGGAGCCATAAAATCTGCCTGCCGGACAGCAGTCACCACCAGAAAATGACCATCGGCGGATTCAGTAAAACAGACATATTCTTTCTGACCGGAAACAGGATTGTATAATCCTCCGTTTCCGGCGTTTTTTTTGTCAAAATAAGAATATGCGCCTCCGGTTTCTTTTGTATCAGAATACCGTGCTTTCTCTTCGAAGGGAAATAAAAGATTTCCGTTCTGGTCATATACATAAATGGACGGGTGATAAATACTGTCCGGCTGAAGAGCAAAGCTGAAAACCGTTTCGTAATATTTTTTTACTTCCACAAAGCCGATGGGTTTGTGATATCTGTTAAAAAACATGCGGCACACAGAAAAATACAGGGTGTCGGAGGGCATACCGCTTTTTTCTGAAAGGAGGGTATCCTCTGCCGCGCAGACAACCATACGGCCGTCGCCTTCGACTGCACGCTGATACCATGGAAGAAGAGGCGCCGAGGAAAAAAGATCTCCATTGATGCTGCCTGTGCCGAACCCGTTTTCGTCCATGTGGAACAGGTTAAGCTGACGGACGGAGATATCAAATCCTTTAGCATTGACCAGATTAGCCGAAAGATCGCGCCGAAGCTGGTTCCTTTTATAAGCTCCTGTCTCAGGGGACGCGTATTCCTCAAAAACAGTTTTGATATCTGCCGAACTGGCGGTAGAAAGAGAGATCATGTTCATCTGATTGACCTGCTGGTCGACACTGTCGGCGATGGATGCACAGGTATTCTTCAGATGATCGATGGTGCTGCGGCGTATGGTGTTGTATTGAATCGTGGAAAATACGATCGAAGTAAGAAGCAGAAGCAGGAATGAGAGCAGTACAAAATACCGGGACAGGATCGTCTGGATACTTTGCCGCATTTCTCTTTTAATAAACATAGCAGGTCTCCTTATGGGCACCATATGACATCGATGCTGACTCTATCATAGCACAGGGTGATCTTTAAAAAAAGGTTAAAAAATAACATAAATCCGACAAAAGGGTGCATGGAAGAAGAAGGGGTTTGAGGATAAGATGAAAATATAGAAAACTGCAGTATACGGTTCTGCAGGCAGGTTTAAAAAGGAGGAAGGTACATTGAACAAGTCAAAGGTCTATCCCTGGTATTTTGCTCTGGGAGCAGTGCTGATCTACACAGCCCTTTCAGTAATTCCGGGCCTTATCGGTATTGGATTTTCTTTT
>CACZPF010000547.1 GCA_902782975.1 uncultured Lachnospiraceae bacterium | reverse complement strand
GACGGCGCACAGAGCGCAGGTGCTCTGCCTGTGGATGTTCAGAAAATGGGAATGGATATTTTCTGTTTTACCGGGCATAAGTCTTTGTTTGGCCCGCAGGGAACCGGAGGAATCTATGTGAGAAAGGGGCTTACCCTTGATCCTTTAAAGACCGGGGGCAGCGGTGTCCAGAGCTTTCTTACAGAGCAGCCTCCCGAAATGCCTGTCCATCTGGAGGCAGGGACATTAAACGGGCACGGGATCGCAGGACTTTCGGCAGGGGTTTCTTTTATTCTGGAAAAAGGTGTGCATGCGATCCACGAAAAAGAAGACCGCCTGGCAAGATCCATGGCAGCGGAACTTCGGAAGATCTCCGGCGTCCGGCTTTACGGGGATTGGGAGGCTCCTCTACGCGCACCGATCATTTCTTTTAATATCAAGGATATGGATTCTGCCGGGGTGAGCGATATACTCTGGGAAGACTACGGGATATGTACAAGGGCGGGAGCGCATTGTGCGCCGCTTCTTCACAAAGCCCTGGGGACAGAGGAACAAGGAGCAGTGCGGATCAGCTTTTCCTGGTATAATACAGAAGAAGAAGTCAGAAAAATCGCCGAAGCAGTCACAGAGATCGCGGCCGAGGCGTAAGATGACAGATCTGCAGGAGGGGATGCCGGCGCAGACCCCGGCGTAAGTCCGGCATGTGCCGGACCTGATAGAAATACAGGAGATGTGAAAACATCAGACAGGTTCTTGTGACAGAGGTTCAGATGCGGGTAAAAAAAAGATGTATGGTCCTGACCTTTCATACGACGACAGATGCCATGGCCATGGAAAAAAAATGCCGGGAATGGGAGATCCCCGGGCGTCTGATTCCGGTTCCCCGTGACATTTCGGCGGGGTGCGGTCTGGCCTGGAAGATGTTATATGATGATTATGAGGTTTACGGAACCGGTATAGATAATCTTGCGATCCCTTTCCAGGAGAAAGTGGAATTGTGGCTGTAGTGTTTTAGAAAGCATGTTTGTGGCTGTAATGGAGGATAAACCTGAAAACACAGGAAAGGAGTTTGTGATGGGCAAAAAATCAAAAGAAGACCTTGAAATTCTGAAAAAGCTGAATACCGCAGAGCATGACCTCCTGGGAGGAATCTACGGTGACTTGTTTGGAAGCGGCATAAAGCCGGAAAATGTTCCGGACCCCGGCGCAGACAGTGAAAGCTGTTTTCCGGGAATGCCTGATATTCCCGAGGCACCGCGTGTTTCCGAGAGCGAAGCACTCAAAAATGCCGAAGATGCGCTCAAAGAAGCGCACAAACTCCTGGATGAACTGACGACTTTTGGCGATAATATGGCACCGAAGATCACTGAAGGCATCGCCAGTTTATTTGGCGGAGGCAAAAAAGAAGACGGTATAGCTCCGGATATGCCTCCAGTAGAGAATCCTGTCGCTGGCTCTTCGCCGGATGGACAGCCGGTCAATGCGGATGCGGGGACAGCTGCCGACAAGCCGGCGAAGGGAGAAATGGACGCATCCGGTTCTTCGGGTGAGGTGAAAACCGGTCAGGAGCAGCCTTCAGAAGTGGCGGCAGGCGGCCCGGCGGTACAGGCAGAGACTGCAGTACAGGCTAAAGCAGAAGAGCCGGAAGAAGACCCCATGGAAAAGCTGGACAGTCTGATCGGCTTGACCACGATCAAGCATGATGTCAAGGAACTGACGGATTTTGTGCGCATCCAGAAAATGCGGAAAGATGAAGGACTCAAATCTGTTCCGGTTTCGCTTCATCTTGTATTTACCGGAAATCCGGGAACAGGCAAGACGACTGTGGCCAGAATTCTTTCCAGTATTTACAAAAAGATGGGGGTTTTGTCCAAAGGGCAGCTGGTAGAAGTGGACCGCTCCGGTCTGGTGGCAGGGTATGTTGGCCAGACCGCTATCAAGACGCAGGAACGGATCCAGGAAGCCCTCGGCGGTGTTCTTTTTATCGACGAAGCATACTCTCTCGCCCAGAAAGATGATGCGTTCGGGCAGGAATGTATCGATACGATCCTGAAAGCGATGGAAGATCATCGGGATGATCTGGTGGTGATCGTTGCCGGCTATACGAAGCCGATGGAAAAGTTCATCAACAGCAATCCCGGTCTTAAATCCCGGTTTAACAAATATATCGAATTCCCGGACTATACCGTGGATGAACTGGAAGGCATCTTCAACATGAACTGCAAAAAGTATGATTATACCGTGGAAGAAGAAGCTGCATTCCAGATCCGTGAGATGATCAAACACCGGAAGTTTACCAAGCTGGAAAACTTCGCCAATGCCCGGGAAGTCCGGAATATGTTTGAAGAGATCATTACCAACCATGCCCGCCGGATCGCTGCCATGGAAAATCCGACCCATGAGGATATGGTAACGCTCACTACCTATGACCTGATCGATGAAGAAGAGAAGAAGATCAAAGAAGACGCCGCCCAGGATGAGATAAAGACCGTCCAGGAAGCGCTGAAGGCAGCCGGCCTTGAGATACCATCGGCAGAAGAACCCGCTGCAGAGGAACCGGCAGCGGAGGAAACTGTAACGGAAGAGTCCACGGCGGAGGAACCGGCAGTGGAGGAGCCAGCAGCGGAGGAACCGGCAGCGGAAGAGCCAGAGACAGAGGAACCGGCAGCGGAAGAGACCACGGTAGAGGAGCCTGCAGTGGAAGAGCCGGCGGCAGAAGAGGAGTCTTTCTGACAGAAATGCGGATCATGTAAATTTGTTCTTTTGGATCCGTTTTGATGATAAGTGTACTGTGTTAATGGAGGATTATATCCATGAACATGGTACACTTTTTGTTTATAGACAGCGGGCCATTTTGAATTGGGACTTCAGATTTATTCCACACAAATTCCATGATTTATACATACTTTTTTCACAATTATCAGATAGACTGAATTTATCGGAAAAATAACCGGAAATTATTCTTGTGTATGAGAGGAGCGTGAGCTGTATGAAGGAAAAGAAGAATGATGAACTGAGACAGAGGCTTATGATGTGTGTCAGCACTTTATACAGGATGAATGGCAGAAAGCCCGGTGCTCTGGAATTGTACACAGCGCTTGGAAATGAATTTGAGGAAGTGCTGAAAGAATATCTGGAAAAAGACGGAGCAGAGGACCTTGACAATTGCGTGACACAGGGTCCCACGAAATGCATGACAGCATGAGGTATGCGAAATATGCTAAATATGCAAAATGTGCAGAATGTGCAGGTTATATAAAATATGCGCAGGACCAGCCTTGCCTCAGTGGCTGCATTCTGGTCCTCGCGCGAAAATATGTCGGGGCAGAAATGGGCGTTTCTGTCCCGCTTGATCATACCGACCGGATAGGAAAAGCTCTTCCTGTCCGGTCTTTTTATGCACAGAGCCGGCAAACGGAAGATATAATCGGTTTTCGATCAACCTGTTCCCAGTCTGGTTCTCGTTTGTTCTTCTGTTATTGTTCGTGCAGAGTGTACTTTTCGAGGAGGGTATGCTTTCCGCTTCGGGATTCAAATACCCGGACTTCACAGTTGTGAGGACGCGGTCTCCAGACATACCCCCGGGGAGCGTCTGTGAGATATCCGGAAATCACCCGGAGGATGCCGCCGTGACAGGTGACCAGGACGTTTTCGTAATCCTTCTGTTCCAATTCCTTTAAGAAGGCATGACTGCGCCGGATCATGGAATCTACGGATTCCACGCCGGGAGGAGCGGGGAAAACTTCCGGCAGGGCCCAGTATAAGGACATCCACGGACCTACCATAAGATAATTCCGCTTTTCGTACCTGCCGTAATCGGCCTCAATGATCCGCGCGTCTTTAATGATTTTCTCCTCAGGAACCGCGCCGATAATGGAAGCGGTCCGTACAGCCCGTACAAGAGGGCTTGCATAGACAGCATCAAAGTGCAGACCGGGATTATGTTCCACGAGCTTTTCGCGCATGGCCCGGGCCTGGGAAAGACCGGTATCATTCAAAGGCTCGTCGGTGCGGCCCTGCATCAGGTGCTTAAGATTCAGGTCGGTCTGTCCATGCCTTGTCACCCATATCTTCATAGAAAAAACCTCCGTGCAAAAGATACTAAAGCGAAAAAACATCGAAAAAAACAAATACCCTGCAGCTTAGCTGCAGGGTATTTAGTCTTAAACAAAGGAATTATCTCTTTACTCTGGCGCCTGCGCCGCCCATGATGGCTTCAACTTCCTTCTTGGTAGCCATGCTGGTATCGCCGGGAGTCGTCATGGCAAGAGCACCATGTGCTGCACCGTAGTTGACAGCCTGCTGCGGATCCTGAGTGCTGATGAGGCCGTAGATCAGGCCGGATGCGAAGGAGTCGCCGCCGCCGACACGGTCCATGATCTCCAGACCGTCGTAGCTGTTGGAACGATAGATCTCGCCGTCTGCCCAGCAGATTGCTTTCCAGTCGTTAACAGTAGCCGTCTTAACGGTACGAAGTGTGGTTGCAACGACCTTGAAGTTCGGATAGGTCTTGGCTGCCTCGTTGATCATCTTCTTGTAGCCGTCGATGTTCAGAGTCTTGAGGTCTGCATCGTTGCCTTCTACCTGGAAGCCGAGGCATGCGGTAAAGTCTTCTTCGTTGCCGATCATAACGTCAACATATTTTGCTACTTCTTTGTTGACTTCCTGAGCCTTTGCCTGGCCGCCGATCGCGCTCCACATGGAAGGACGGTAGTTCAGGTCGTAGGAAACAACGGTGCCATACTTTTTAGCAGCTTTGATGGCAGCGATAACGGTCTCGCAGGTCTGCTCGGAAATAGCAGCATAGATACCGCCGGTATGCAGCCAGCGAACACCGAGCTCGCCAAAGATATAGTCAAAATCAAAATCTTCCGGAGTCGCCTGAGAAATAGCTGTATTTGCACGGTCGGAGCAGCCTACGGCACCACGGATACCAAAGCCTCTTTCAGTAAAGTTAAGGCCGTTGCGGCAAAGACGTCCGATACCGTCTGTCTTTTTCCAGTTGATGAGGGATGTATCGACACCGCCCTGCATAATAAAGTCTTCAATCAGATGGCCGACTTCGTTATCTGCAAAGGAGGTAATAACAGCAGTTTTAAGACCGAAGCATTTGCGGAGACCGCGAACGACATTGTATTCTCCGCCGCCTTCCCATGCACGGAACTGACGTGCGGTACGGATACGGCCTTCGCCCGGATCCAGACGCAGCATGATCTCACCCAGTGATACGGCATCAAAGGTACACTCTTTAGGATCTTTTAAATTCAGATTCATGATCATTCTCCTTATATGATAATTTTTATAGCCGGCTTTGATCAGCCACGCATTTCTTTAACGATGTCAGCTGCTTCTCTTACAAGTGCGGTGATCTCGTCATATTTTCCGTCTGCGACCAGATCTTTCTTAACCATCCAGCTTCCGCCGCAGGCAAAGATACGATTATATGCCAGATAATCCCTTACATTGGAGGCGCTGATGCCGCCGGTAGGAATGAACTGCAGTGTGGTATAAGGAGCAGCGACGGCTTTGATCATCTTCAGTCCGCCAGCAGGCTCTGCCGGGAAGAACTTAACAACTTCAAGATTGAATTTCAGAGCCATCTCGATTTCGGTAGGTGTCTGGATACCAGGTGTGATGGGAATGTTGTTTTCTACACAGTAACCTACGACATCCGGATTGAAGCCGGGGCTTACGATGAACTTTGCACCTGCGTTTACAGCACGTTTTACCTGCTCAACAGAGAGAACAGTGCCTGCGCCTACGAGCATATCCGGGCATTTTTCAGCCATGATACGGATGCATTCTTCTGCAGCTGCGGTACGGAAAGTTACTTCTGCACAGGGAAGACCGCCTTCACACAGTGCTTTTGCCAGAGGTTCGGCATCTTTGGCATCATCAAGAACAACAACAGGGATAATACCGATTTTCTTAAGTGCTTCTAATACTGCGTTCATTTTTTTGTCCTCCTATTTGTTCCACAATGTGGAATTATATTTCACGATATGATATAATTTTATTATACACTTCAATATAGGATTGTCAAGATGTATTGGTAAGATTTATAATAGAATCAAAGGAAATTTTCTACGATGCCTGCATCGGTCAGATTGGCGGATGGCAGTCCAAAAGCTGATCAGAAGGCAGATTAAAAACGGATCATCAAGATGATCAGAAGACAGATTTCAAAGCGAATTATCAAGCGGGTAAAAGCTGTTTTCAAAGCGGGTCATCAAGCGGATAGAAACCGGCAAAAAGTTGATTAAAAAGTTGATGGAAGGAAAGCGGAAAATGGAAGATAAGAACCCGATCCAGGTGGCGGGCAGGTTATTTGGAACTCTGGAATATCTGGCGGAAAACGGTCCGTCTGGGCTTAAGGATATTGCGGCAGCGCAGGATCTGAACAAGAGCACGGCCCACAGGATCCTCACCTCTCTTCAGTATATGGGATATGTGGAACAGAATCCGGTGGATGAAAAATATCAGGCTACATGGAAGATCGTCAATCTGTCCGGACAGATCAGGCGGCGGTACGATATTATAGAAGAAGCACGGCCATACCTTGTCAAGCTGATGGAAGCAACAGGGGAAACGGTTCACTTTGTTATGCGTTCCGGGACGGAGGCAGTATATATTGACAAGGTCGAATCTCATCAGAACACGGTGCAGATGGTATCTACGATCGGCAGCCGGATCCCTCTTTACTGTTCGGGGGTCGGCAAGGCCATGCTGGCTGTCCTGCCTGCGGAAGAGGCTAAACAGATCTGGGAACAAAGCCATATCGAAAAGCGGACGCCCGCGACGATCACCAGATATGACCTGTTTGAACAGGAATTAAACCGTATCCGCAAACGAGGATATGCCATCGACGACGAGGAAAACGAACCGGGTGTCCGGTGTTGTGCGGCATCTCTGTGCCGGGAAGACGGGAGAGCCGACTATGCTTTCAGCATTTCTGCGCCGATAAACCGTATGGGGGACGAACGGATCGAAGAAGTCTCCCGCATGATCGTAGATACAAAGCTTGAGATGGAAAAGGCACTGCATTGGGAGTAGGAGGAGGCGGGGAGGAGACAGGGGACGGTTCTCTGTCTCCTTTTTTAGAAGGAGACAGAGAACCGTCCCCTGTCTCCTCCCTGTCTCCCAAAACCCATGCATTATAATGTTGCATCAGTCCATTTATATATGGTAATATGAAGTCAGAGCAGAGGTTCTCTGGTTCGAAAAAAAGGGGAGCTATGCCTTCATACCAGCGTTTGAATAAGGAGGGTACATTATGGGATTATTCGATAAAATCAGCAAGGCATTTGAGAAAAAGAGTTGTGATATCTGTGGCGGGGAAATTGGTCTTCTCGGCAATCGAAAACTGGACGACGGCAATCTCTGCAAGGATTGTGCAGCCAAGCTTTCGCCCTGGTTTAATGAAAGACGTCACAGTACGGTTGCCCAGATCAAAGAACAGCTGGACTATCGTGAAGCCAATCGGGAGGAGGTAAAAAAATTCCATACGACCCGTACCTTAGGTACTGACAAGAAGATCCTTATTGACGAGGATGCAAGAAAGTTTGTCATTACCAGTGCAAGAGATCTGGCCGCCGCCAATCCGGACGTCATCGACTTCAGCCAGGTAACCGGATGTGTTTTCGATATCGATGAAGACCAGGATGAGATCATGACGGAGGATAAAGAAGGCAAGAGAGTCAGCTATAATCCGAGACGTTATAAATATTCTTATGATTTTTATATTACGGTTCAGGTAAATCATCCGTATTTTGATGAGATGAAGTTCAAACTGAATAATCACTCAGTAAATACCGGAGAGAACAGGATCGGCGGTATGCGCTCTTCCCAGCAGGCTAATAATTTTGGCAGCGGTACGGCCGGTGCAGTGCTTGGCGGCGTGATCGGTGCCCTGAATGCAATGTCCAATACGAACATGGGATACATGAGTCCTGAATATGAGCAGTACAAACAGATGGGTGAAGAAATCAAAGCGATCCTGACCGGAGCAAGAGAAGCTGTACGTGCCGAGGCAGCTCCGAAGAAGGCTGTAATCTGCCCGTACTGCAATGCGACTACGGTTCCGGATGCAAACGGAAGATGCGAGTACTGCGGCGGATCTATTCTCTAATTGTATTTGAGAAATTCAGATCTCAAGGATTTATTCTGAGTGAATTCAGGGGATCGCCGCAGGATAAGCTTTGACGGAACTGATAAAAACCTTAGAGTCATTCAGATGATTCTGAGGCTTTTATTACAGGTATGAAGATAGATTGCGGCCGCTTTACGCGGCGCAAAGTATGTGCAGTAAACGCCAAAGTAAAGAGAACTTTGTCTTTTTACCATCATTATGGCTCATGGAAACGGCAAATTATCTCGGTTTCATACAAGGGAGGAAAACGACGATGACAGAATATAAACGAATTGCTTATGACTTGCTGAGGACTTTCTGTATAAAGGTTTTTCAGGGTTATCATTTTACAGAAGAAGAAAGTGAAAAGATCACAGATGTTCTTCTGGCAGCAGATCTTTCCGGGATAGAATCGCACGGAGTACAGAGGCTGATCCGGTATCATAAAGAAATAACGGATAGAATGGTGAATCCCAAAGCAGTTCCGCAAATTGTAAAGGAGACACCCTTATCTGCAGTGATCGAGGGAAATGATGCAATGGGCCAGCTTCTTGGTGTGCAGGCTATGGAGATGGCAATTGAGAAGGCTGAAAAGACCGGAGTAGGAATTGTCGCTGTCCGTAATTCCAATCATTACGGAATTGCCGGATATTATGCAAAAATGGCGCTGGAACATAAACTGGTGGGAATCTGTATGACAAATACAGAGGCGATCATGGTTCCGACCTTTGGACGGCAGGCTATGCTTGGAACTAACCCGATCGCTTTTGCGATGCCGGCGGAGCCGTATCCCTTTGTATTTGATTCGGCTACTACAGTGGTTCCGAGAGGAAAGCTGGAGGTTTATGCCAAAAGAGGAAATACGATTCCGGACGGCTGGGCACTGGATGAAAAAGGTCAGCCCTGCTCTGATTCCGCACGGGTACTTGGCAATATTATCAACAAAACCGGAGGCGGTATTCTGCCGGTGGGCGGTGCAGGCGAGATGACCGGTGGATATAAGGGATATGGTTTTGCCATGATCTGCGAGATCTGTACGGCGATCCTTTCCCTTGGAACCACTTCAAATTATATTTATAAGACACCTCATCGTTCGAATATTGCGCAGTTCTTTATGGCTGCGGATTATGGAATGTTTGGAGAAAAGGATGAAATCGAGGCAGCACTTTCGAAGTTCATGCAGGAAGTGAGAGATTCTGATAAAGCAGAAAATGCCGACAGGATCTATACGCACGGCGAAAAGGAAATTCTGGCGAAAGAAAGAATTCTGAAAGAAGGAATTCCTGTTAATGATAAGACCTATCAGGAGATGAAGATGATAGGGGAATATACCGGGGCGTCAGATTTTCTTCCGGAATTAATGTAGATTCATAAAAGCTGCAGAAATATTAAGGCTTGTAGCATAGAATCAGGATGGGCTGTCACTGACGGAGATAACGAAATAGCTCTAGCTGTCAAAAAGTACCTTGTTTTACCGATCGATCTGCAGGATATTAAAATCATTTATGATATCAGAACTCTTCTGGAGGGATATATTATAGAGAATTCTTGCGGTAGTCTTTCGGATGAAGTACTGGAATAGCTGGAGACCTGCACGAAAAAAGGGGCAGGAATGTATTGACACCGGGACGACAGCAGATCGTGCAAAACGTAATGATGGAGGAAATGGCATGAAGGTACTTCATATTGGCAAGCAGGGCAACATGGAAACGTATTCCGCAAAGGACAGTTTTTTATATGAACTGGAGACCGTGGATATGCCAAAGGGCCTGCCGGTCCGGGAATATCTGGATAAAGCAGGGGATGCGGATTTTATCGTGGCTGATGCGATCGCTGCGGTGCCCGGCGACCTGATCCGGGGGATGAAAAATCTGAAGCTGATCCATTCGGAAGGCGTCGCATTTAATTCTTTTGATATCGAAACAGCAAGGGAACAAAAAGTTTATGTATGCAACAGCCGGGGAATGAATGCATCGGCCGTCGCAGAGCAGACGATCCTTCTGATGAGCGGGATGCTGAAGAATATCATCGAAAATGATCAGGCAGTCCGCCGCGGAGAGCAGATCCAGGTGAAGGAAGGCTATATGAAGCGGGGAGATCTGAAGGAACTGTCGGACTGTAAGATCGGCCTTGTCGGCTTTGGAGATATTGCGAAAAAAGTGGCCCGGCTGCTCCTGGCCTATGGGGTAAGTTCGATTTATTATTATAAGAGAAATGTACTGAGTCCTGGAGAAGAGAAGGAATACCATGTTCAATATCTTCCGCTGGAAGAGCTGCTTAAGAATTCAGATATCGTAAGTCTCCATCTGCCGGTGAATTCTTCTACAGAGGGAATGGCGGACGCCCGGTTCTTCTCTCTTATGAAGGCGGGAAGCTTTTTTGTCAATACTTCCCGTGGAGAACTGGTGGATGACGAGGCTCTGATCGACGCCCTTAAGACGGGCAGGGTTTCCATGGCAGGGCTTGATACGCTGGATCATGAGCCGGTACAGAAGGATCATCCGCTTCTTGATCTGCCGGAGGATCTAGCCGGCAGGCTGATCTTCAGCCCGCATATCGGAGGGATCACGGCATCCAGCTTCCGCAGAAGCTATGCCATGATCTGGGAGGACATCCGGGATGCAGCCGAAGGCCGACGTCCCGCGCGGGTCGTGAATCCGTGGGAAGAGTAACAAGAATGAAAGAAATAGGAAAGCGGCCTGTCCGGCCGCGGGATTTTACCGGGATGGCAGCAGGAGATTCATAAGCTCCCTGTCCATCCCCTTTTTTTCGGAAAAAATGTTGATTTTCCGCGGTTCAGAGGAGCGGCCTTCGAAAGCAGGATACAGGAAGCCGAGATAAGGCATATCCGGTTCGTATTCTTTGATCTGGTCGCAGATGGTACAGATGAGAAAATGATACACTTCCTCCGAGTCGAACAGGTCGGATCCGTCTCTGGACTTCAGAGGAATATCGTAGGAGCCGTAAAATACAAAGATGGCTTTTTCGCCTGTCAGGTGAAGGGCGGAGGATACGACTTCGTAGAATGTATCCAGCAGAGCATCATTTTTCAGCCCGCATTCGAGCAGAGCCAGGAGGAGCTGGCGGATGCGGGATTTTGGAATGGCATAATCATTTAGCTGGTCATTTGTCCGGCTGAAGGGTATGGTTTTGGCCATGGCCAGGGTTTTTGTCTTTTCGGAAGGGGAGAGTTTCAGAAAACTGGTATTAAAACCGCCTTCTGTTTCACCGTCAGAAATATAGGCTCCAGCCACTCTGGAAAAGCAGGAGCGGGAAATATTCATCCGCCGGGTAAGTTCCAGCATATCGTCGCGGTTGATCATGTTTGTAAAAAGTACCTCCTTCATATTGGCTGCACATGCCTGAAATGACGCTGTCATACGGTCTGACTGTGCTTTTTAACAGTTCCTCCATCATAATATCTGACAGGAAGAATCTCTTTCCGGACCGGCAGGTCCGGTTTTTTGATGCGTTCTAGTAAAAGGCGTACCGCGATCTGGGCCATGCTGTATCTGATCTCTTCTGCAATGGTCGACAGCGGCAGCAGGTAAGGAAACCGCAGGCGGATGTTGTCAAAACCGATGAGAGAGATGTCTTCCGGCAACCGGATACCAGTTTCGCGGAAAAACGTCATGACATAGTAGGCGATCTCATCATTAAAGGAAAAGACAGAGGTATAGTCAAGAGGCAGCAGCAGATCTGCGAGGGCATTATACCGGATGGCGCCCATGATATCCATATTGGAAATGATCCGGACTTCTTTTCTGGAGATCCCGGACTTTGCCAGGGCATCCAGAAATCCATCCTGGCGAAGCCGCTGGGACCCGTTGGATGTGGGGCCGGCAAGATAGCAGATCTTCTGCGGAGAAACCCCGGCAAGGATCGTTCCGGCAAGATAACCGCCCTGATAATCGTCCAGACGGACGACATCTGCATGAAAATGCTCGATCTCACGGTCGACCAGTACGAGGGGAATATGGTTTTTCTGAAGAAGTTCAGCGGGTTTATTGCTTCCGGAACGGGGAAAGAACAACACGCCGTCCACGGCGTTGGCGATGGCAAATTCTGCCAGCTGTTCCTCGGAAACCTCTTCGGCGGCGTTGGAAAGAATGGTTACATAGTAGCCATGTTCATTCAAAAGAAGGCCCAGCTGATTGACAAGATAAGAGTAATGCTGGTTCTGAACCTCTTCGATCATAATAGCGATGATATTGGTTTTGCCGGACCGGAGGGAGGAGGCGAGGTTGTTGCGCACATAACCGGCCTCGTCGGCAGCAGCCTGGATCTTTTCCAGGGTAGCCTGCGGAAGACGGGTATCTCCTCTAAGAGCACGGGAGACGGTATTCACGGAATAGCCGCACAGAAGGGCAATATCTTTTAGTGTCACTCTGGATTTATCTGATTTCATGGAATCCTCTTTTCGTGTGTATGCTGCTGCACCGCCGCCCGGGATACAACGGAAAATGATCAGCCAGATCATGCTGCGGGAAATCCGGTACCGGTTTCGATATGGGATGCTACGGTAGAAATGAATTAAGCTTAATTTGACAATTTATCAAAATTATATACCACATACCCTGAAAATAATGCACAAAAAAGTATGCGAATATTCTACTAATCTGCACATAAAGACATGGAAAGACAAATTTGGTATTGACAAATTGGAGGATTATCGTTAATCTGAACTCAGAGCTGATGAAAAAGAAGCTTTTCAAACCAGGAAACCCCATTAATTCTTATTACCAACGTTGAAAGGAGTCAGAAAATGAAGAAAAGAGTAATGGCAGGCCTTCTTACCACCGCTATGCTGGTATCCTCTCTTGCAGGAACAGCAGTTCTCACCCATGCAGAGGAAGGTTCTACGCAGGGAACCAACACCTTTGTTGACGGCGGAACAGAACTATCCTTCTGGACTTTCCAGGAGCTTCATGTACCTTTCTGGACCTCTATGGCAGATCTCTGGAATGAGCAGAATCCTGACAGACCCATCAATATCACCGTTACCAACGGCGAGTCACACTCCATTCAGAGTAAGCTTCTGATCGCCTGCCAGTCCGGCGACGGCGCTCCGGATATGGCCGATATCGAAGTTGGATATTACGGATCCTTCGTAAAAGACGGATATCTGATCCCCATCAACGATGCAGTAGCACCGTATGAAGACCAGGTCGTTATGAGCCGTATTACCATGTATGGCGACAGAGACGGCAACTATTATGGCGTGGACTTCCACCTTGGCGAGACTGTTACCTACTATGATATGGACATTATGAATGAAGCAGGTATCGATCCGGCTGACATCGTGACCTGGGATGATTATTTTGAAGCAGG
>CACZPF010000546.1 GCA_902782975.1 uncultured Lachnospiraceae bacterium | reverse complement strand
TTTATTCCTGGTATCCGTCCCGGAAAGCCCACCAGCGATTATTTGACCAATATCCTGAACTATATTATCTTTATCGGTGCAGTTGGCCTGATCATTGTTGCGGTTATCCCATTCTTCTTTAATGGTATATTTGGAGCCAGCGTTTCCTTTGGCGGAACCTCCATCATCATTATTGTGGGTGTCATTCTTGAAACTGTAAAACAGATCGAGTCCCAGATGATCGTCCGCAATTACAAAGGCTTCCTGGACAAATAACTTAGGGAACACTTTTGTGTACTCTATCTATACTCCGCAGGAACTTTAGAGTACCAGTATGTATCTCTTAAAGTGTCTGCGGAGTGTTTTTTTTGAAAACCAGAATATAATATGGAGGATCGAATGAAGATTATCATGCTTGGAGCACCGGGTGCCGGAAAAGGCACGCAGGCCAAAAAAATCGCCGAAAAATACGGAATTCCCCATATTTCGACAGGAGATATTTTCCGTGCGAATATTAAGAACGGGACAGAACTTGGAAAAAAAGCCAAAACCTATATGGATCAGGGACTTCTTGTTCCGGATGAACTTACCTGTGATCTGGTCGTTGACAGGATCGGGCAGCCGGATGCAGCAAAGGGATATGTGCTGGACGGTTTTCCAAGAACCATCCCGCAGGCGGAATGCCTGACAGATGCCCTGAACAGGCTCGGAAGCAGTATTGATTACGCAATCGATGTGGATGTACCGGATGAAGCGATCGTCACACGTATGAGCGGCCGTCGTGCCTGTCTGAAATGCGGCGCGACCTATCATATTGTATATGCGGCACCTGTGAAGGAAGGAATCTGTGACAAGTGCGGTGAATCCCTTGTTTTAAGAGATGACGATAAACCGGAGACAGTCCAGAAAAGACTTACTGTTTATCATGAGCAGACCCAGCCTCTGATCGATTATTATACGAAACAGGGCGTGCTCAAAACAGTTGATGGCACAAAGGATCTGAACGATGTGTTTGCTGAAATCGTGTCGATCCTTGGGGAATAGGAGCAGCCAATGTCCGTTACCATTAAAACTGCGCATGAAATAGAACTGATGAGGGAGTCAGGTCATATCCTGGAAAAGGTGCATGACGGACTGATTCCCTATATAAAGCCGGGGATGAGTACGAAAGAATTGGATAAGATCGGCTATGACCTGATTTTATCTTATGGATGCAAACCTAATTTTCTGAATTATAATGGTTTTCCGGGTTCATTCTGTATCAGTCTGAATGATGAAGTGGTTCACGGGATCCCCTCAGATGATAAGATCATTCAGGAAGGGGATCTTGTAAAAATCGATGCAGGGCTGATCTACAAAGGATACCATTCGGATGCGGCACGTACTTATGCAGTTGGTGAAGTATCACCGGATGCCAGGCTTTTGATGGAAGTTACCAAGCAGTGTTTTTTTGAGGGCATAAAAGCTGCCAGGGCAGGAAATCATCTGAATGATATTTCAAAAGCCATCGGTGCCCATGCTGCAAAATTTCGATTTGGTATCGTTCGTGACCTGGTCGGTCATGGAATCGGTACACATCTGCATGAAGATCCGGAGATCCCGAATTTTCCACAGAAAAGGCGGGGTGTAAAATTACTTCCAGGTATGACACTTGCCATAGAGCCGATGATCAATCTTGGAAGAGCGGATGTTGCATGGCTGGATGATGATTGGACTGTTGTGACCATGGATGGGTCGCTTTCAGCGCACTACGAAAATACCATATTGATCACCGATGGAGAACCTGAAATCCTTACATTGACAAAATAGAAAAGGAATTTATAATTGTACGAAAAGATTCAGATGATTTATAAAGGAGGCAATTTATGTCAAGATCTGATGTTCTGGAAGTAGAAGGAACTGTTCTGGAAAAACTTCCCAATGCAATGTTTAAAGTGGAACTGGAAAATAAGCATGTGATCCTTGCACATATCAGCGGAAAGCTGCGTATGAACTTTATCAGGATCCTTCCCGGTGACAAGGTGAAAATTGAACTTTCACCCTATGACCTTTCCAAGGGAAGGATCGTCTGGAGAGATAAATAATCGGATAGGAGACAGGGGACGGTTCTCTGTCTCCTTTTTTAGAATATTCTGAAAGAGGAGACAGAGAACCGTCCCCTGTCTCCTTCATGTTCTATAACTGCGGTTGCCTGAAATCATTAGACCTGTCCAGCTTCAACACAGGGAATGTAACGAACATGTCCGGCATGTTCAGTGGCTGCGGAAGCCTTGAGACACTGGATCTTTCCGGTTTCGATACATCACAGGTGACAAGTATGGAAAATATGTTCAGAGGATGCAGCAGCCTGACTGTGCTGGATATTGAGGGGCTTGATACGTCTGATGTGAGAAGCATGAGCAGGATGTTTTACGGCTGCAGCAGCCTTACAGAACTGGATGTGACCAGTTTTGACACGTCAAATGTGTCTGATATGGGCGTTATGTTTTATGGCTGCAGCAGTCTGACAGCGCTGGATGTATCGGGCTTTAATACTTCTGCTGTAACGGCGATGCAGGGTATGTTTAATGAATGCAGCAGCCTTACCGAACTGGATCTTTCCGGCTTCGATACTTCCAACGTGCGGACGATATGGAATATGTTTAAAAACTGTACAGATCTTTCGAGAATATCTGTTGGAGATGCATTTTCCTTTAAATCTCAGAGCACAGATCCCGCGATTCTGCCTGATAAAACCTGGTATGCATTATCGGACGGTGCGGCTTATACAGCAGCTGAGATATCGGAGAGCAGGAACAATATCGCTGAAATTTATGTAACGATTTATCCGGGGGAATGAAAGGATCAGTCTCTTGGCAGAGCAGACCGTTTTTCTTCCGGCCTGAATAGATTTGAAATAATACTAGAACGGAAACATAAAGCTGCCTGCAGAATTAAACATTACCAGAGAAAAAACCTGATGTGATCACTGAAGATTACGTCAGGTTTTTTATTCTTTCTCTTAGGATAGAAATATTGCTTTTTATGATCGGATATAAACAGGATAATACATGTTTTCAGTGTTTAAAAAGAGATGAAAAGGGAGAAAACAAATCTTAAATATGTAATAATGCACAATAATTCTGGATATAACTTATAAAAATTAAACAAAAATCAAATTTGCGCCTTTTATTGAAAGCAATATTTAATAATCAATAAGCAAGAATTAAGAAGATATCGTTTTTACTTTTTGATACAGTAAATTCAACAAAGAACAAGAAACAGAATCCGCTTT
>CACZPF010000545.1 GCA_902782975.1 uncultured Lachnospiraceae bacterium | reverse complement strand
CCTGACCCGCCGCCCTGGTATCAAACGTGATATAGTAACTAAGCGCATCTGTATTCATGACAAGTCTGTCATAGGAAAACACGGGAAGTCCCGCATCCGATACACTTTTCATCTCCTCTGAAAGGCCATAGACATCTACCGGCGTCACGATAATCGCTTCCGGTTTTTCTTCCAGCACGGAAATCAACTGTTGCTTCTGTAAAGAAGGATCATTTCCGGCAAACCTGACATCCGCCTTATACCCTTTTTCTTCCAGTGTACTGATAAAAACATCAGCATCCACTGCCCAACGGCTGTCCAGCTGGTCCGAAGGCATCAGAATACCGATGATCCGCTCTGGTGCAGGGGATATTTCCGGTATTTCCGCCTTTTCTTCGTTCGCCTTTCCACTGCCTTCTTTTTCGGTCTCTTCGCTTTCCTGTGCTTCCTTTGTCGCTTCACTCTTTTTACTGCAGCCACACCCGGCAAGAAGAATACCGGAAATAACTGCCAGGAACGCCATCAGAGTTATTCTTTTTTTCATGAAGTAGTTCCTCTTTTGAATGATGTTTTGTAAACGATCTTTATCGTTCGATTTTATATTCTCTCGCCAGAGCCTTCAGATAGTCCCTGTAAGCCTGAACGGTTTTTTTCGGTTTTAATAGACGTACTTCACTGCCCATTGCAGTAAGCCAGCCATAAAAACGCTGATTCTCGATCAGCGGTACAGTTACCTGATAAGTGCCGTCATCCCGCCATCTGGACTGGATGTCTTCGCCAAAAAATCGAATGGTTTCTTTCCTGCCTTCAGGAGTACAGACCAGCTTCATCTGTCTGGTATAATCGAAATCCTCTTTGTTCTGCATCCATGATCCGTCAGTGTTACCGATCTTGTTATCTTCCGCAGCGGAAGAATTTTCCGCTTCTGCCTCTTTTTCCGGCTCCTCAGAGAAGTCCGGCTCCTCCTTTTTTACAGGAATTTCCAGCTTCGGGCGTGCTGTTTTCTTCTCTGATTCTCCTGCCAGATAATATCCGGATGGACGTTCTCTCCGGTATCTGATATCCATTCCGAAATACCGCAGGACTTCCATATCATCATAGATACTCTTGCGCTCGGCAGGAATATCATGATCTTTAAGACGATCCAGTATTTCCTGCATAGATATTGTATGATTCTCCCCAGACTCATACAACATCTGTTGAAGGAAAAGGATTTTTGCCTTCTGATTATTATACTTTGCCATAGTATACCCCTTATTCTGTTAAAAAGAAGGTGTCAAAAGCTATCTGCTTTCGGCACCTTTTGCCCCATATGCCCCCCTAGGCAGATTCTGCCGGCTTCTTCTCTTCCTGAGCAGGAAGAACCTCAGGCAGGAAGAAAAATATTACAGCAGAAGGATATATACGAATATTTCATTATTCTGTTTTGAATTATATTCTGTTGTGAATTATATTCTGTTTTAGATTATACTCTGTTTTGAATCTATGCTTTGATTTTTTTGATTTTATGTCGTTTTCTAATTGCTTGTTTTAATTACTGTACGCTTAAGACAGATTGCAGATTACTAATTACATATAACTGATCTTTCTGCAGTCTGCTGCTTATTCTTCTGCCGGTGAAAAGTCCGCCTTGCTGGCTCCGCAGATCGGGCATTCCCAGTCATCCGGAAGATCTTCAAATGCCGTACCTGGCTCAATGCCATTCTCCGGATCTCCGATCTCAGGATCATACTCATAGCCGCACGGTTCGCAGATATATTTCTCCATAATATCTCCTTTCTGTTTATCCTTTTCCCCTTTGGATAGGTTCATTATACATGGGGTATCTGCTGTTTGCAAGGGATTTTATCTTGCATCTTTATTACTGAATTATTTCCAATATATTACGTAAATTCCAGTAAAATCATCTGTACACAAAAACGGCCGCCACAGAAAGAAATCCTTGTCTCTTTCTGCTGCGGCCGTTATCATCTGCCCTGAAACGATCAGCTTTGCTCTTTCCGATCAAACAGACAGGATCATACCAGTTCGATATAAACTTCCATGGCTGCATCGCCTTTTCTCGGACCGATCTTTACAATACGGGTATAACCGCCGTTGCGGTTAGCGTATTTGGGAGCGATCTCGGAAAACATCTTCTCAACCATATCGATCTGCTTGATATCTTTCTTCCTGACAGTCTTCTTCTCTTTGCTGGCTTCATCACTGACTACCGGATAATCCTTAACAGGATAGAAGACCTTCAGCATCTGACGACGTGCGTGAAGTCTGGAAGGAGCATCTTTTCTGATCTCTTTCTGTACTTCGTCATACTGGGTAACTTTCTTGCCGTCAACTACTTCTTTAACGCGTTTGCCGTTCTGATCCTTGCGCGGAACTTTTGCTGTAACAGTAACGGTTTCAAAGTTGTCCTTTTCGCGAACTGCCATGGCAACAAGACCTTCAGCGATCTTGCGGATCTCTTTTGCCTTGGCTTCGGTCGTACGAATGCGTCCTCTGTAAAGGAGCATGGTAACCTGGTTGCGAAGAAGTGCTTTCCTCTGATCAGATGTTCTGCTTAATTTTCTGTATTTTGCCATTTATTTATCCTCCATCTGCGGAACAGATATACACGCTGGTTCGGTCTTACTGTATATCTGCCTGGCACCGCTGTAATACTCTCTATGCCTGCCGCACACCCGGCACAACATATCTGCATAAACTGTTTATTCTTCCGTCTGCTGAAGCTGTAAACCAAGTTCTTTGAGCTTTGCAAGAACTTCTTCCAGAGACTTCCGTCCCAGATTGCGGACTTTCATCATATCGTCCGATGTCTTGCTGCAGAGCTCCTGCACCGTGTTAATACCTGCTCTCTTAAGGCAATTGTACGAACGGACGGAAAGCTCCAGTTCATCAATACTCATCTCAAGAACCCGCTCTTTTTCATCATCTTCCTTTTCCACCATGACTTCTGCAGTTTTGGCGTTTTCAGAAAGATCGATAAACAGACTCAGATGCTCGCTCAGGACTTTTGCAGCCAGGCTGACTGCTTCGTCCGGATCAAGTGTTCCATTTGTATATACATCAAGTGTCAGCTTATCATAATCCGTAACCTGGCCTACACGGGTATTCTCTACGATCATATTGACCCGGTCTACCGGTGTATAGATGGCATCCACAGCCAGCACACCGATCGGCATGTCGTCTGTCTTACCCTTATCCGCACTTACATATCCGCGGCCTCTGGTAATCGTAAGCTCCATAGCAAGCCTGCAGTCCTTGCCGCCGTTCAGGGTGGCAATAACCTGGTCCGGATTCATGATCTGGATATCCTGATCAGCCTGAATGTCGGCTGCAGTCACAATACCCTTGCCTTCACACTCGATGTATGCAGTCTTCGGCTCATTGTCGCTGCTGTTATTCTTGATGGCAAGACTCTTGAGGTTCATGATGATCTCGGTAACATCTTCTTTCACTCCGGGTATGGAGCTGAATTCATGAAGAACTCCCTCGATCTTGACCTGGCTCACGGCAGCTCCGGGCAGAGAAGAAAGCATAATTCTCCTCAGGGAATTGCCAAGTGTAGTCCCATATCCTCTTTCCAGAGGCTCCACCACAAATCTTCCAAACTTCTTGTCTTCAGATATCTCTGTAATCTCGATCTTTGGTTTGTTAAAATCAAACACGATAGATTTTCCCTCCCCTTTGGGTTAAAAAGCGCTGCCGCATAACAACCCGCTGCAGCGCACGATTTAAGGGTCTGAAGCGTCCGGCAT
>CACZPF010000544.1 GCA_902782975.1 uncultured Lachnospiraceae bacterium | reverse complement strand
CTGCCGGACTCTCAGGTCTCTTCCCCGGTTTTGGGATCCGGCGCAAAGCGGTTTACGATGTCCGGAACCATGTCAAGGACCTTGTTGATGCTGTTGGTATTTTTCACATTGACAAGTTTGGTCGAGCCATCTGGCTGGATCACGAGAACAGCCGTGGGAGACATCTTTCCGCCGACACCGCCGCCGCCGTTATCCTTTTTGTCCCCGGCGAATGCGCCTGCACCGACACCAAAGGAAACATCGACCAGAGGAATGATCGTCGTATCGCCAAGTTTGATTGGTTCTCCAACGACAGTCTTGGCAGACATAAAGCTATCTATTCCCTTAAACAGAGAATTAACGGTTTCCTTAAAGTTGTTCTCTTTTTCCATCAGGCTGCCTCCTTATGCTTACGGCTGCGGATCACGAAATGTACATTTTTATCCAGGAGGATACGGACTGCGGCAGCAGCTGCGACTATGCCGTAGATCCTGCCTCTCAGATCAACATGTCCGCCGATCACATTTTCACATTCAAAATGAGGAATAATCTCTACGCGGTTTTTATGGAAGGGAACCGTCGCCCCAAGAAACGCAAGGATCCTGCCTGTCAGGGACGGATCATCAAGACCGAATTCCATCTGCCCGGAAATATAAACAGGCATGGCATGCCGGATCAGGCCTCTGGCTTTTTCCAGGACAAGACGAAGGGCCGCCTGCGTTTTCGGATGAAAAAGAAAGTCTCTTGTTCTCATCGCCTTCCGGACCGCTTTACGAAAAGCGGCCGCTTTTGTCCTGATCTTATATTTCAGACCTTTTGACTTTTTTTGAACTGCATTGCCGGAGGGTCTATTTACAGGAACAGATGGCTTTTCTGCATGAACGGAAGACTTTTTTGCATGAACAGATCGCTTTTCTGTATGAACGGATCGTTTATCTTCATCAGCAGAAGAAGCATGCTCATTGACGGAAGGCTTATCCGTCAGGCCGGAAGATGCAGGTCCGGAAGAATTCTGATCGGTCTCCGGAGAATTCCCCACAGGATCCTTTTTTTTCCCGCCGGATTTTGCTGTCTTTACCGATGTTCCCTTCTTTTTCCTGAAAAACCCCAGGATCTTCTGAAGGGGAATTCCAAAAAGCCGGATATCTGTCTGCCGGGACGATCTGCTGAACCTGAAAGAAACGGCAATTCCCCCAAACAGCCAGCTGACTCTGCCTTCTGCCCTCGCTGTACTGACGGCCTCTTCTTTCTGTTTTTCTGCATGAACCCTGTAACGCACAGGACAGAACAGAACCAGAAGAAGTGCGATCAGAATAATACCAAGAATGACGAGAAGCACAATACCGATCCCGGAAAGAATGACTTTTAAAATCGTCCATAAAATATGCAGCATAGATTCACCTGCGACTTTCTATGAACTTTTCAATATCAAAACCACCGGTCTTTTTATACATATCTGTAATAATGTTCTGAACAAGGGTCATTGCCGCCTTTTTACCGCGGGCAGCACCGATGATCATCGGACATATGTCAGAAAAAAATGCCTGGAAGAACATGATCCCCGGAATGATCTCCATCATATGATCCGGATGATCGGACAGAGTGACCAGATAGATATCTGCCATGGCCGTTTTCAGTTTATGGTCCGGGACATGGCTGATATCGGTCCGAAGTTTGTCTATATCCTTTATGCCTTCACCTATATAGCATTTTTTCAGCCATCTCAGCATGACTCCTCCCGACCATTGAACTGTGCAGCAAAACAAAAACTGATCCGCTGACCGTTTGTGCTCTGCCGTAAAACGCTGCGGTTAATAGTACTTCCTGGAATTCACCCAGAGACCGGAATTCCTGAGTTCCAGGTATTCATGATAAGCTTTTTCGACGATCTGCTTTTCATTGGAAAAGCGAAGAAGATGATATACCTCGTGATATTTATAATACCCCGAGTCGATAAAATATTCCTCTCTCTGAGGTCTGCTATGATAATTATCTGCCGCCATCAGGTACCAGTGTACCTCTTTTGTCACTACATCATCAGGAACAGTGAAATTGTACTGGCTCTTTCCGATATAACGGACGATGGTGCCGCGGACGCCTGCTTCCTCCTGCACTTCCCGGAGGGCAGTCTGCTCGTGCGTTTCCCCCTCCTCCACCGTTCCTTTCGGAAGGACCCAGCCTTCATAACGGTTTTTGTAAGATTTGAATAATGTTAATATCTTACCTCGATGAATTACCACGCCGCCACAGCTGGTTGCTTCGATCATATGCAAATCCTCCTGTACTGCGTGCTTTT
>CACZPF010000543.1 GCA_902782975.1 uncultured Lachnospiraceae bacterium | reverse complement strand
TTTTCCGACGCAGTCTGCGAAAGCGAATACCGGCCTTATGTGGAAGAAAAACTGGGCAGGCAGTACTTTGTCAACAGAGATCTGCAGAAGAAGAGATTCACAGAAGAGAATATTCCTCTGATGCAGAAAGAAGCACGCCTGACCAACGAATATCAGAAGATCATGGCTTCGTGCCAGATCGACTTCGACGGAGAAAAGAAAAACCTTTACGGGATCCAGAAATACTTTGAACATGATGACAGGGAAGTGAGGAAGGCTGCTTTTAAGGCTTATTCTGATTTCTACCATGCCAACGAAAAACGCCTGGAAGAAATCTGGGCGGAACTGATCGACATCCGAAATGAGATGGGCCGGAATCTGGGGTATGAAAATTATATTCCCCTGGGGTACTTAACGCAGGACCGTGTGGACTACAACAGAGACGATGTGGCTGCCTTCAGGGAGCAGGTGAAGAACGACCTGGTTCCCTTCTGCGAAAAACTGTACGAGGCGCAGGCACGTCGTCTTGGCATCGACCATGTGATGGCATATGATGAGAAAAAAGTATTCCCGGACGGCAACGCCCATCCGGCGGGCGACGACGATTTTATGATCGAGCAGGCAAGACAGATGTATCATGCCATGAGTCCCGAGACAGGAGAATTTATCGATTTTATGATCGAACACGGGCTGCTGGATCTAAAGAACACGCCGAACAAAGCATCGACGGGATACTGTACCTACCTGCCCGGGCATGACGCGCCGTTTGTATTCTCCTGCTTCAATCAGACTATCTTTGACATGCAGGTGCTGACCCACGAGCTGGGCCATGCCTTTGCAGCCTATCGGGCGGGAAGACATCAGCCTCTGTCGGAAATGGTATTTTCTTCAACGGACATCGCGGAGATCCATTCCATGTCCATGGAACAGTTTGCCTATCCTTACGCGGAAAAATTCTTCGGAAAAGACGCGGATAAATACCGTTTTGCCCATCTTCAGGAAGCGCTCACATTTGTGCCTTTCGGCGTTGCAGTGGATGAATTCCAGCACATCTGCTACGAAAATCCGGGCCTGACGCCGAAGGAAAGGACCTACGAATGGCATAAACTGGAAGAAAAGTACATGCCATGGAGACGGTATGAGGATGATGAATTCATGGAGAGAGGCGGCTACTGGTATCACAAGCTGCACATTTACCTCTATCCCTTCTACTATATCAACTACACCCTGACGACCATGGGTGCTATGGAATTCAAAAAGAAACATGCCGAAGACCCCGAAAAGGCCTGGAAGGAATATCTCATCCTCTGCGATATCGGCCAGAGTGTCGGATATCTGGAATCCCTGTCCATGGCAAATGTATCGGTCCCCTTCGAGGAAGGGACAGTCCGGCGCTCCACGGCCTATGCGAGACAGATCCTGGAAGAAGCGCTGGAGCAAATATGAAAGATAATTCTTTCATATCTACTTTTATGGTGCAGTAAATGCCGCGTGCAGAGAAAAGTATAAGGCGGCGTGGAAGACTTTTTGTAACTGAAAATAAGGAAGGAAGTATGAAAAAATGACCTGGGAGTTTAATATATTAGATTCTATACAGACGATCCACTCAGATGGGCTGAGTGCAGTAATGAAGCTCTTTACGAGATTGGGAGATCATGCCATTTTCCCGATCGTGCTGGCACTCCTGCTGCTGATCATTCCGATGACCAGAAAGATCGGGCTTTGTGTTACCATAGCCCTTATCCTGGATTTTATTATATGCAATGGAATCTTAAAGAATCTTGTAGCAAGAATACGGCCTTACGATGTGAATACCACAGTTCAGCTGATCATAGAAGCCCAGAAAGATTATTCGTTTCCGTCCGGCCACACGGGAGCCATGTTTGCAGCTGCATGGGCTTTGTTCTTCAGTGCAGGTAAAAAATGGTGGATTCCGATGATGATCCTGTCTGCGATCGTGGCTTTCTCCAGATTGTATCTGTACGTGCACTATCCGACCGATATTCTGGGCGGATTTATCATAGGGCTGGTCACTGGCTGGGCCGGGGCAAAAATCGGAACGATGCTCTGGAAAAAGATCGAGAGCAGAGAAATCGAGAGCAGAAGATAAAAACTGGATTATCAGGAGTAAGAGAGATTTTTCCTGAAAAAATTATAGTCAACGACAGAAAAGACTTGTCGTTGACTATAATTAAATGTCATTTGTAAAACAAGGCGTGTGAAGAATAGAGGGTATATTCTTCACACGCCTTGTTTCATGCGTGATCAGCACAAGCTTCAGGGAATCGGTCAAGGCGACCCTGTCAAGGCTTCAGGTCATCGTTCGAAGTGAACCCTGTCAGA
>CACZPF010000542.1 GCA_902782975.1 uncultured Lachnospiraceae bacterium | reverse complement strand
GATCTGCTGCCACTACGACACTGCAGGCGACATCATTGCCTTCTCCCTGAACGGCACAAAGTACCTGTACCTGAAGAACCTCCAGAACGACATCATCGGCATCACGGACCGGAACGGGATTGTAAAGGTGGAATACACCTACGATTCCTGGGGAAAGATCCTCTCGGTAACCGGAAGCGAAGCGACAACACTCGGGACAAGGAACTCGTTCCGGTATAGAAGCTATTACTACGATGGCGAGACGGGGATGTATTATCTGGGAGCCCGATACTATGTGCCTACATTGATGCGCTTTATCAATCCAGATAGCACAGCAGTGCTTGATGTGCAGGAAGATCTGTATGATAAGAACCTGTATACGTACTGTGACAATAATCCTGTTGTCCGATATGACATAAGTGGCTGCTTCTGGAAAGAACTGTTTACAGCCGGAATAACTATAGCTGCTGCTGGAATAGCCGCAGTAGCGTTTGCCCCTGCTATTGCATGTGCGGTAATTGCAGTTGTCGGTGGAAGCGCTGCATCAGCAGCGAATCGTCCCGCGTGACCGGCAGAATATGGGACAGATCCTTCGAGAAAATAATCTGAAGGAATACGACGAGTTTTCCTTACTGTGCCTTTCGATGGGGCGCTGCGAACAGGACGACTTCTATCTGGAAGAAGTCCACGCCAATCTCCTTCCCGACCTCCTTTCGCGCCGTTGGCAGTCAAAGGTTGTCGATGTCGTACCGATGGAAGCGCCAAAGCTCCTGGTCTTCTTCCGAAACGGCGCTGCGAAAGTTGTTGATGTCCAGGCAATGAATCTATCTGCGTGTGAACCTTTCCTGATCAGTCAGGATCGCTTCAACACAGTTGAAGTCCAACTGGATGGATACGGGGTGTATTGGAATGACAGAGCCATGATTTCCCACCGCGACCTGTATGCGCACGGTATCTCCGTTCCTCTCACGCAGAAGGATCTATACCAGTATGTTCAGACCCGAGTTGTCAGCGCGTCCGAGGCCTGCGGTATTCTGGAATGCTCCAGGCAAAATATCGATGATCTGATGCGCCGGGACAAGCTGCACCCCATTCGTACTGACGCGAAATATAAGCTGTTTTCAAAGGCCGAGGTCATGCAGCGCAGAAAGGAATAAAGGCCATTTGAAGTCAAAGTCTTTCCGTTTGATCTTGCACCGCGGCTGACCATCCTTCCAAAACACGAATATGTAGTATTTTCATCTGGAGACCGATTAAAAATAGTATGTGAAGGTATTTTTATTTGTAGTGAAACTTGAATTTGATTTGTGATTGCAGGTTCAGCGGTCTGACGGACCTGGACAGCAATGATTATAGATGCGGAAGGGATATTAGGTAACCCGGAGACAAGTTATGAAAATGAAAATAACTAAAGTAAAGTATCGCATAAAAGAGATTTTTATTTTAAGCATATTGTTTATTGCTTATCTGTGTCTGGCATTAAGGAGCTTTAGATTAGAAAGTATAAGCATGGTATTGTTTTTTTTAATATTGGCAATGTTGTGCCTGGTGATGGCATTATGCCAGATGATCGGTTTAAGAAATAAAGAATTGGAAGACAGGGAAAAAATATATAATAAGCTGATTATGTGGATTTCCGATATTCTGATCTTGTTATTTGTTATACCGATGGGCTTGTCAATTGTCTTTTATGAGATTAATTTCGGTCAGCGTGTAAGAATAACGGAAGAAAGTCCTGCTAACATGTCTGCCGATATTTTGACAGAAGAGTCTTATTTTACCTCTAATACAGGTCAAAAGTTATATGGTGTTTTTTATTATACGAAAGAAGAATCGACCGATGAAGTAATAGTTTTTTGCCATGGAATGGGAAAGAGCCATAAAATGTACCTGGATGTTATAAAATATTTTGTTTTGAACGGATATCGGGTATTTTCGTATGATGCCACGGGATATGATCAGAGTGAAGGAATTTCGATCAAAGGTATTCCACAAAGTATAATTGATTTAAGCTATGCAATTACATATGTAAAAGAAAAGTATTGTAAAGACATAATATTGATGGGACATAGTCTGGGTGGATATGCGGTCTGTTCTGTGACAAAAGATTATCCGGATGTAAAAGCGGTTGTTTCTTTAGCTGGATTTAATCGCTCAATCGACGTGATTGCTTATCAGGGGGAGCAAATAACAGGACCAGGAATCCATCTTCTTTTGCCGTTCTTTTCCTTGTATGAAGTGATTAAATTTGGTAAGTATGCGGATTATACGGGCGTAGATGGACTTTCTGATATGACAGGACAAGGTATGATTATACATAGTACAGATGATACTACAGTTCCTATAAGAATTGGGTATACATTATATGAGAAAAGGTTTGGCAAGGATGAAAGATTCACTTTTTTAAAGAGTGCTCAATCAGGTCATGATGGGTTGTTCACGTCTGGAAATGCAGAAAGAATCCTTCATTTTTTAAATGATGTCTAATTATAGTCATTGGTGGTTCTACTGAAATGAGGCTGTTAATATGAAAAAACTGGTAGTTTTTTTTCTTTGCATATTGGGGCTGCTATATTTAAAGATGAATCTTATAAATCTTCATAATGTGAAAACGGGAGAAGCCGTCTTCATCCATAATGATGTAAATATTTCACATGTTTTATCAGACGAAGAGATGAAGATATTTAAAAAAGCATTCAGTAATAAGTTCTTATATCGTGATAATCCATCCTGCGGATTTACAGAAAACATCAGTGTACAGTTCGATAAAACTCGGACATTTTGCTTTGCATGTGACGATTGCAATGGTGTATATTGGAAGGAAAAGGGAAAATATTTTGATCTTTCAGATAATGAAAAGACAGAGCTGCATAATATTCTGGAACAGTATGGGTTTTGTTGGCCTTGTGTGTAGCAGGAGGGGACGGAGACAGGGGACGGAGACAGAGAACCGTCCCCTGTCTCCCTGTCTTCGTCAGGATAATTCCTCGAACGTGCGGGTTCCTTTTTTATTCAGCCAAAGCAGGATAATAAGCGATGCGGCGGCATACAAAAGCAGCCAGAGAAGCATGTAAGGAGCGGCTGTCATTTTGTAACCGATCAGCATATAGAGGCCGCCGAAGGCGATGTGGAATCCCCAGGTGCCGAAAAGGGACAGCAATACGCCGCCACTCTGTTTAATGGGGGCTATTTCGTTTGTCCAGCTGAGGACCGGCATTTTGACGCCGATAAATATATTGAAGATGGCGGAAAAGACAGTATAGACAAGTGGGAGGATGAAAAGCAGGAGCCTTACCGCCAGGGAGGTATCCACGATTGCTTCGGTGCAGATCACAGTGAACAGCATGGGAATCATGGTCAGGATCAGCTGTACGGATGCCTTGGCGAGCAGAACTTTTTGAGGCGAAACCGGGAGTGACTGCAGGATCCACAGGCTCTTTCCCTCCAGGGATATGGAAGGTACGGCCATATTGTTCATGGAAGAGAGCATGAAAAGTGAGGTACACAAAAGAACCGCTGTACAGTCCGGATAGCTGGAAAAAACCTGGCTCAGCACTTCAAAGGCTTGCCGGCCTTTTACAAGGAGAACGATTCCGGCAGCCGGAATCAGCAGAACGCCGAGACCGCAGTTTAGCATATAGGTGGCGCTGGAGGTGAATCGTGCGAATTCCTTTGCAAGCAGTGCGCCGAAGGTCGTTTTTTGTCTGACGTTTTTCCTCACATAGCGAACTCTTTCCGTTCGTCCGCTGGAGGTGGCGATATTCAAAAAGCTGCGGGACAGAATGGTCCAGACGAGTGCCAGAAGGACTGCTGTGATACAAAGAAACAATGCGGCAGATCCCAAGTCCCCTTCTCCAATTCTGCCGAACAGGTACAGGCCGTATGCGGCACCTTTTATTTTTTCTCCATATACCTGGGCGTTCATAAGCAGATCCTGTATGAGGCCGCTGGCTTTAAAATAAAAGAAGTAGTAGGCACCGATAAATGCGAGTGAAGCAAGAACGGTGATAAAGCTTTTATTTTTCAGCCGGAGGCTGATTTTGGCAACAGCCCAGCCAAGCAGGCAGGAGAGAATAAGGACAAATGTTGTAATAATCATTACCAGGAGGATCTGGCAGAGGATGCCTCCGGGCGTCGGTCCGGCCACGACCCAGTACACAATCAGTGTCGGGAGAAGCACTGCGGCAGAATACATGGTGCCAAGCAGATAGACATTTAAAAGCCGTGCGGTTATGATCGTCCGGACAGGGATCGGCAGGGAAAGAAGCAGATCGTTGTCCCTGGCAAGATAGAGTCCTGCGTAGGTATTGAAAACACTTCCAAAAGCGCCAAGCAGGATGGCGATGCCGGACATCAGAAGAAAGTACAGCCATCCCATGCCGGCTTCCGTCAGAGCGGGGCACAGGTTGAGGCAGAGAAACGTGAACATACCACCCAGGACACCGGCCATTAGAATGAAAAAGAAAACGAACATGCCGGCGATCGCCCATTTTGAGCGCATTTTATTTTTCTTTGAATTATAGAAATAGCTCTTGAACACTTCACTGAGCTGTTTTTTCAGAAGGACTTTTAACATTTAATATGCCTCCGGTTTCAAAAAGACACAGACATTTACTTCGTCTCCGGTTTCAGGAAGACTTCTAAACGGTTACTCCGCCTCCAGTTCCAGGAAGACTTCTTCGAGGCTGTCGTCTCCCTTCACCTCTTCCATTGTTCCGACCTTGATCAGCTTTCCCTGTTTGATAATGGCTACTTTATCGCAGAGTTTTTCGGCCACTTCCAGCACATGGGTGGAGAAGAAGATAGCGCCGCCGTTGTCGCAGTGCTCCCGCATCATTTCTTTTAGCTGATGGGAGGCCGTGGGATCGAGGCCGACGAAAGGCTCATCCATGATGATCAGCTTTGGCGAGTGAATCCATGCCGCAATGACGGCCAGTTTCTGCTTCATGCCGTGAGAGTAGGCGGAGATCGGCTGGGCCAGATCATCTGTCAGCTCGAACAGATCGGCATAATGATGGATCCTTTCCTGGCGCACATCAGCAGGAATCGCAAATATATCGGCGATAAAATTCAGGTATTTAATCCCGCTCATAAAGTCATACAGATCGGGGTTGTCCGGGATATAGGCGAGGTCCTTCTTGCATTTCAGCGGATCATCCTGAATCCGGGTTCCACAGACAGCAATGCTGCCTTCGTCAAATTTCAGGATGCCTACGGCACTTTTCAGGGTGGTGCTTTTGCCGGCACCGTTGTGGCCGATAAAGCCGAAAATCTCGCCGGGACGGATGTGCAGGGACAGGTCGTCCACGGCTTTTTTATCACCATACATTTTGGTCAGATGTTCAATAACTAACATGTGGAAAATCCTTTCTTTGGAGGCGGGGGAGACGGGGGACGGTTCTCTGTCTCCTTTTTCAGAAAATTCAAAAAAAGGAGACAGAGAACCGTCCCCTGTCTCCACCGAGTAGAATGCGGAAGCAGTCGTGCTCCCACGCCTTTTTAAGCCGGGGGTCGCGGATGGGGCAGGTTTCATATCGGGCAGTTTTTATGCCGGCGGCTTCTATGAGACCGACGGATGGCAGGAGGATCTGAAAAAGGGATTCCCCTGCTTTTTTGATGACCGGTTCCGTGAAGGTCATAAGAGAAAGAACGCAGGAAAGTTCGCCGTCATATTGATCCTCGATGGTGACGGATTCTCCTTTATAAAGGGTGACGGTCCGCCGGAAGGAACGGATGCGGGGATCGGCATATACAGGGGCGAGATCCATGGAAACACAGCTCTTCTGTTCCGATATTTCGTGGCTTACCGATGCTGCGGCATATTCGGGTCCTGCTTTCTGCATGACGGGGGTATCGCCGTCATAGAAGGTGGGCAGATTGTGATAGGCCGACTGCATGGTCCAGATCTCATATCTTTGGGGTGAAAAGGTTTTGCTGGTGTAGGTTTCGACACCCAGGTCGATGAGAAACGGCCTGCTATCTTTATAGAGAATGACCGATCCCACATCGTTGTGGTTGTGGCTGTCCCCGTTGCTGCCGGCTCTGGCGGCGAGAGAGAAACGGCCATCTCTTGCGATGAGGATGCCGGTGCTCTCAAACCAGGAATCCTTCGGCTTCTGTCCGGTATCGGGATAGTCTGTCATCTGTGAATGCAGCTGGATCTGCAGCAGATGATACCAGATGTTTTCTTCCGCGCTTAATAGTTTTTCATCCCAGCTGCAGGATCTGTAGTCTGCGGCGGAAAATTCCGCCAGAGCCTGGTTTTGTGTTCTGATGGCGAACAGGAAATCTCTGGAATTCCGGTGGCCGGGACGGGCGGAACAGTCTGCATAGTTAAAATAATATCCCCCGCCGGCGTACATTCTTACAATGTAATCGGCTATATTGCGAATGAGAGGATGAAAGAACAGATCATGAAGGTCATTTCCTGTGATCTGCCGGAGGATCTCCATGCATCCAAAGAGGCACAGGCCTGCATGTTCAAAGTACTGAGCGCCTTCATTGCAGCAGCCGTCGTCTCCGTATTCATCCAGAAAGTAGTCCAGCGAAAGGCAGGCCTGCGAAAGGATGGCTGACTGCTG
>CACZPF010000541.1 GCA_902782975.1 uncultured Lachnospiraceae bacterium | reverse complement strand
TGGTTTCGGACCAGAAGATGAATATGAAGATTACGTCACATTGGACTAAAACCAAATACTCCCGCGGCTGCATGATGATATGATCAGTTGCATAGCGCGGGATTTGTGTTCTGGAGGGAGTCCGGCAAGCTTTCCGCCCGCCGGAAGAGTATGAAAAGTTTTTCATCTGCTTTACAATTCATAAGATACAGGTTTTCTGTGTACAGTTCATGGGCATCTTATGACCATTTGGTGAACTCTGGTAGCTACTCTCTCTCATAAATCAGCTGTGCCCCTGGCCATGGAGCCTCTTCTGTAACCATATAATCTATTGGGATCCTGACATCCATTGTGATTTTGATCTTCGACAGGCGGCTAAGGATTGATTTCGTATCTTCTGCCCTTGTTTTAATTGCGATGCATAAGCTCTCCTCATCACTATCCACAAGCCCCGTCAGCCAGGCTTTCTCTACCTCATCTATATTGTTCCTGATCTGTTCTGCGATAGCTTCGGCAAAACCTTCCGGGATCATCTCCGGAATCTTGAAAAAAGCCTTATCACTGGAGGTACGTTCCTGCAGACTCTCGCGCTGGTTCAGGTCAAGAAGGAATCTTATCTCTTTCTTACCCAGAAAGAAACTCCTCTTCCCGGGGTTTATCAGTATCCCTTCGCTATTTTCCATTTCCAGGACCTGCATCATATAGTCTTTCAGCGAAATGGATATTTCAGAGCATCCGCCAAGGCCTGCTTCCTCCTTCCTGTCCTCACTGGTAAAAACCGGCATGCAGACCTTTCCTTCGGGGTTTTCAATATGGATAAGTTTCCAGTGAAGGTCTTCATCCACAGTGACTGTATCGCCTTTTCTGATTGTGGATGGATTGAAAAACTTAATCGCGTTTTCCGGTGTCTCTACCGGCACCAGTACATTTCCTTCCTCCGACATCGACAGAAGGAACACTTTATAGACGGAAAGCACAGCATCCTCAGTGCCCTCTTTAGCATAGAATTCATCGATCGTTTTCTCGATAAGAGGGTTATACTGCAGGGAAGGATCATCTCGCCCGGTTTTAATGTCTTCCTGCCAGCCATCATGCGGCTTTCCGGAGTGTTTCCTGTAAAAGCTTCTGAAGTCATGCACGATGCTGCGCATCGGTGCATCAAGTCTGTCCAGAACTTCCTTCCTGTATTTCTCCGGCATCCCGTAATATGCCTCTGCGATCGATCCGGCCATGCAGGCGATCGTATCACTGTCCCCGCCAAGGGATACCGCTTTCCGGATCACGTCCTCATAGCTCTCACCTTCCAGGAATGCAATGATTGCCTCCGGTACGGACTTCTGGCAAATTTCATAAAACCTGTACTTTGGACGGATCTCATCCAGCGTCCGGAAGAGATTGTACTCGAACTGATCTGCTATATAGTTGGCGATCTCATACTTTTCTGCCCCTGCCCTGGCAAGGAAAATCGTTGCAGCAATAGCCTGCGCCCCTTTGATCCCTTCCGGGTGGTCATGCGTAACCTCAGCTGTCAGCTTCGATGCGTGCAAAGTCTCTTCCATGGTCTGATATAGCCATCCTGCCGCTGACACCCTCATCGCGCTGCCATTCCCAAAGCTGTTATACGGCTTCGGATCCTTCTCCCACAGCCATTGACTGAACATCCCGCCATAGCCGGCGTGCGGATACTTCCTCCCGATCTGCTGCATGTTGCTGACAACAGATCTACGGATTGTGTCGTCATCCTTTCCGTAGGATTCCATGAGCGCCTTAGCTACTGCCAGCGTCATATAGGAATCATCCGTAAGCTGCGAATATCTGCCAAGCAGCCGGAAATTATAGTCATGTGTATTCTGAAACTCATAAACCGAACCGACGATATCCCCAAAGATTGCTCCAAGCATTTATATCACCTTTCCTTCTTTATCCAGGCCAATACGCGCAGGGACAATCAATCCCATCTGACTAAACCAGACGGCCTGTTTTTCTCCCCACATGCCAGGCAGGGAAGGTTCAGCAGTTCTTCTTCAGAGGCTTTATGCATACGCTTTCCGCATTTACTGCATTTCTGATAATGTCTCTTAAGAACGTGATAATCCTTTTTCAGATCCCATTCTGTGACATACGGGACATATCCTCTCTCCCGGACTGTTTTTTCACCATACCGCTTTTGGGAAATGTTGTCCGGATCATTTGGTACATAAAGTGTAATATCAGTCTCCTCTTCCCATCGGCTGCAGTATTTACAGATATAAACCACTTCACCTGCGTTAACAGCAGCATAAGGAGTGCTGTCATATAAGGCTTTCCATTCTGTGCCGTATTAACCATCTGCGATCTCAGATATAATTGAGCGGTATGCTTCCGGATACAGCATTCCTGTTCCCAAAGATACGGAATATTTATGTTGACATTTCCTGCAATTGTATTCATAACCCTTTCCCATATCCGGCCTCCCTTTCCTCAGCTTTATAGGCATGCTCTGCAGATTTTTATCATCCTGCAGAAGTACTTTATCAGATACACTAAGAAAAAGGGGCGCCCTGCAGGCGACCAATTATAGCCCATGTCACTTTTTATAATCTTTCCAGTCGTCAAACAGCCCCCGGTCGCTGTGCCCGGTCTTTTTCCCTTTGGCGTCATAGTGGTTCAGTCCGCCGAAAAGATCCCACCTACTCTCACCGGTCTTCTTGCCGCTCTTGTCATAGTGTTTTAGATCACCGAACAGGCCCGGGCGGGTCTCACCGACTTTATGGCCTTTGGCATCATATTCATTGAACCCGCCGAAGATGCTCGGGCGGCTCTCACCAATCTTGCGGCCTTTCTCATCATAGTGTTTAATCTCGCCGAACAATCCTATCCTGCTGGAACCTTTCTTTTTCATGGCACCCTCCCGAATCATTGACTGGCAGTCTTTTCCATGCATGTATTGTATATCAGTTTCGTACGGATTTCTTGCATACCTTGCACAATACACCGCTTTCTGTCACCAGTTTGACCACTGCATCGGCTTTCTTTCCGATGCGGTCATACATCCTGCCGGCGCTCCAGCTCTCACCGATCACGGTTTTCGTGCTGTTCGCAACATACCCAATTTTCTGGAGCGGTTCCATCTCGACACGGATTGCCTCAGCGTCATAGGGATTATCCGGCTCCTTGATGAGCTTTACCTTCATCCCTTCCTTCAGGAAATCCATCCCATGATAGTAATTTGTTCCGGTAAGCGTGAAATAGATTTTCTTTGACATAGTTTTTCCTCCTTTGCAGTGACCACTTGTATCTGACTGGCAGGTTCCTTCCGCCTGCGTATCAGCAGAAGGACAGTTTGCGGTATCCTGCGTTTTTCTTCTCGATCTGCGCAAACAGATCATCCAGCCTTTTATGCTTTTCCTTTCTCTTTGCCCTCTCTGCTAGGATTCTCGCCCGTGCACTGGTAAAGTCTGTGAGCTGGTGGCCGTTCTGCTGCGCCTCACGGTAGCGGTCGTGCTCATAGATATACTTGCACAGGCCTGAGATCGTCTTTGCCATCGCGCAGTCACACTGGCGGTGATACCTGTCATTCTGAGGCGCTGTAAAATCTACAGGGGACGAAGAGCTGTTCCTGTGGTAGAGGGCAAGCTTCTCTTCTTTCCTGCTGTAGACCAGTTTCCAGCATCCGATCGGCGTCTTTA
>CACZPF010000540.1 GCA_902782975.1 uncultured Lachnospiraceae bacterium | reverse complement strand
CTTCAGGGAATCAGCGAGGACCTTTACGAGGCGGCAAGTCTGGACGGTGCCAATGCCATTCAGCGGTTCTTTTATGTTACGCTGCCCCAGCTGCGGCCTACGACATTCTTTGTCACGATCATCCTGACTATCAACTGTTTCAAGGTTTATGACATCGTATATATGCTGGCCGGGGGTTCGAACGGCATCATCAACAAGAGCGCCATCGTTCTGGTATATTATATTTATGAAGAAGCCTTCCGAAACTGGAAACTCGGGCAGGCATCCGCCTCGGCCATCGTCCTGTTTGCCATCGTTCTTGTAATCACCCTGATCCAGTTCCGCGGTGAAAAGAACTATGCGAATGACTGAGAAAGGAGGATGCGATCCATGAAAAGCCAATCTGTAAACCGCAGGATCGGAAAGGCGATCATCTACCTTCTTCTTATTCCTCTGGCGGTCATTATGCTGGTCCCCTTTGTGTGGATGATCAGCGCTTCTTTAAAATTTAACAAGGATATTTTTGTTATTCCCTATCAGTGGATCAGTGCCGATCCGAGATGGCAGAATTATGTGGATATCTGGACGAAGATCCCGCTTGCCAGATTTACCATGAACACAGTTAAATTAACGCTGATCGTGACGCTTCTGCAGCTCTTTACGTCCAGCTTTGCGGCGTATGCATTTGCAAAACTGGACTTTAAAGGACGGAATATCCTTTTCCTGGCCTATATTGCCACCATCGCCGTGCCATGGCAGGTGTATATGGTTCCGCAGTTTATGTTTATGCGCAGGCTGGGACTGGCGGATACCCATCTGGCCATCATTATTCTGCAGGCATTTTCTGCCTTCGGTGTGTTCCTGATGCGGCAGTTTTACGAGGGGATCCCGGATTCTCTGTGCGAGGCGGCACGTATTGACGGAATGAGCGAGTATCAGATATACAGCAGGATCATGCTGCCCCTTTCCAAGCCGGCGCTTTCCACCCTGATCATCTTTACCTTTGTCAATACCTGGAATGATTTCCTGGGACCCCTGATCTATTTAACCACGGAGTCCAAGAAGACACTCCAGATCGGTCTGAAAATGTTCATTTCGCAGTATTCGGCAGAATACGGCCTCATCATGGCCGCATCGGTTCTTTCTCTGATCCCGGTGCTGGTCGTGTTCCTGGCATTGCAGAAGTACTTTGTGGCCGGCATTACGACCGGTGCGGTGAAGGGATGAGTAAAAAGGGACCTCATACTATAGAAAAGGAGAATAAGATGGAACAGAAATGGATCAGCGTGCAGCATCTCCGTGACTATCCGGGAATTACGTCAGAAGAAGCAGAAGCTGCACTTGAAGCCTGTATCGATAAAGTAAGCTGCGCACTGGAAACCTTTGCAGATACCTTTCCGGGTCCTGCAAGTAAAAACGGATTTTATGTTCCGGGGCCGAATGTCGGCTGGACGACCGGCTTTTTTACCGGTGAAGTCTGGCTTGCCTTTGAAAATGCGCCGGAAGGACCCGGAAAAGAAAAATTTCTGAAAGCCGCTCTCGGCCATGTGGATTCCTTTCTGGACCGTATCCGCAGGCATGAGGATGTGGATCATCACGATATGGGATTTTTGTACAGTCCATCCTGTGTGGCAGCCTGCAGGCTGACCGGATCAGAAAAAGGAAAAGAGGCAGCTCTTCTGGCAGCGGACCAGCTGATCTCCCGTTTTCAGGAAAAGGGAGAATTTCTGCAGGCCTGGGGCGAGATGGGTGCCGCGGATAATTATCGATTTATTATCGACTGCCTTCTGAACCTCCCCCTGCTGTACTGGGCTTATGAAGAGACCGGCGAAGAAAAGTACAGGGAGATCGCCGACCGGCATATTCATACCGCTATGTCCTATGTGATCCGGGAGGATGATTCGACCTGGCACACAGTGTTTATGAATCCTGAGACGGGAGCCTTTGACCATGGTGCGACCTGTCAGGGATATAAAGACGGCTCTGCCTGGGCAAGAGGTCAGGCCTGGGGTGTATACGGGACAGCCATGGCCTATAAATATACAAAGAGGGATGAATACTTTACGTATTTTAAAAGGATCACAGACTATTTTCTGAACCATCTGCCGGATGATCTCTGTCCCTTCTGGGATCTGACATTCGGAAACGGAGACGAAAAAGAAGAGCCCAGGGATTCTTCTTCCGCGGTCATTGCAG
>CACZPF010000539.1 GCA_902782975.1 uncultured Lachnospiraceae bacterium | reverse complement strand
TGGCCCAACTCAAATAAGTGAAAAATTCAACGCAAACAGGAGAATTGCCACATATCGTTATAGTTATGCATCTGGCTCAACTCAAATAAGGGAAAACTTCAACGCTGACAGGAGATTTGCCTTTCAGTGTTGAGATTTACTGGCTGCCCTGGTTTTTTATACCTGTTCAAAGAGGAGATTGCATGATAAAATGATAAAAAGAGATTGCTTTCAACACGGAACTTTATTAGTAGCAGGCCGTTGAAACTCTAAGCTGAGAATTTTGCAATTGCCTGGACATTTTAAGATGAGAAAGGAGATCTTATGGGAAAATCACTGGTAGCTGTGAATGCAGGGCCTCGCACGAAGTGGAATACGAATACACTGATCATGGAGGCAGTCAAAGGTGCTGAGTCGCAGGGTGCCATTGTAAAGAAGTTTGATCTTTTCCGTCTGGAAGAGAAGTACACCGGATGCATTTCCTGCTTCGGATGCAAGAAGGAAAAGTTTAAAGGTCATTGCATCTGTCGGGACGGTCTTACGCCGGTTCTGGATGCGATCCGCGAATCAGATGGTCTGATCATCGGATCGCCAAATTATCTCAGCGAATTGACAGCATCCTTCCGGGCGTTGTATGAGCGCCTGATCTTCCAGAACCTGACCTATAACCTGGAATCACCTTGCTGCAATGAGCACCTGATTCCTGTATTGTTTATCATGACGAGTAATGCTCCGGATACCATGTACCTGGACATGATGCAGAATTATCAGCAGACACTCTGCAGGTTTGTGGGTCCTACAGAGATCCTGATCAGTGGAGATACACTGCAGCTGAAAGATTATAGTAAGACAGACTGGCCGTGGACGATGTTTGATCCGGAAGCAAAGCAGAAAAGACATGATGAGGTATTTCCTCAGGAATGCCGGAAGGCATTTGAGATGGGGGCAGCGCTTGCTTTAAAGTGACAGGTATGCTCATCAAAAAAATAAGAATCTGAAGGATCATGTGATAGGATATGAACATGGAGAAAAAAATGATCATTACACAGAAGCGGATCGGATTTATCAGTTTGATCTTTATGCTTGTATTGGCCGGTTTATTTCTTTCTGCAGGAAGATGTGATACGGTATATGCCCTGACAAAGGAAGAAGCAGTGGAGGCAGGTTTTGATGTATATAAGGCCTGGTACCTTCGAAACAGGATCGATTATCGGACAGTTGTAGAAAATTATGACAGTGCCACGGAATGCTTATATGATAATGTGAATTCTCCATTTTGGCAGGGAACATTGCTGGCCTGGAAAACGGCCAACTTCGGTCTGTCGGATCTGGTTTCTACCTGTGATAAAGAAATGGGATATTATGAATTAAAATTATCCAATATTCTTTTCAATACAATAGGGGAACATCCTGCGGCAGCGTGGTTTAGCGGTGTCAGTGGAGCGGTTTCTTCGGCTGAATCGATCGTAGAGGCAAGTAACGCACAAATACTGGATGAATTGGTAAAAAAGGCAGATGAACGTCTCACAGAAACCATTATTTATACGACGGAAATTGAAAATGACCCGGAACTGGCGGAGTATGCTCTGCGGCAGATTCAAGGTGTCACTGATGTCGGACCCTGGATAAAAAAAGCCGGTGTTGCTGCCAAAATTATTGAGCACGCAAAGACGATCAGCGACATGTCAGAAAAAATAGTGAGGGCACAGATACTGGCTGAGAGTCAGCAGTGGATAGCGGAGCTTCTTAGGGAGATGCAGGGGCTGCATCACGATTACCTGAATGTTCCTCTCACCAACGCGCTGGGCGATTATGCGGATATACTGTCAGGTGATCTGACAGATACGCAGATTAATGCCATTTTTGTCGAAGAAAAAGCATATACTATTATTCTGGAAGAAGCGGCTGACGCCGTCTGGAATACCTGCTTATCGATACTGGGATCTTATGGCATCGCTATTTCTCTGGGGCAGGATATCGGCAAAATGGAAGCAGATATTTTGTTTAATACCAGTGAAGTAGTGGCCTGTTTCTACCAGCTGGATGTCATGCGGCGCTATGAAAAATTGTTCCGGCAGGAGGTGAAAGCAAGGGAAGCGGCATTTCAAAACTATCCGACAAAGGAGAATGCAAGAAAATTTATAGATGCATATCGGTTGATGATTTATGCATATGAGGAAGGGACAGATACAGTAATTGAGTATCTGGATGCTTCATTTGCTTCCGGCGCTTATAATGACATTCGTTCCTTTTTTGAGACGACATTTAATGTGACAGATGGTGATTATGCCAGATATATGTCGGATAAGGAGCATGTTATCGGGGCGAAAGATTGTCTGTCTGATTTGTTGAAAGATTTTGAAATCAATGCATACAACAGTTATTTTAATGAAATATTGCTTTATCCATGGATGGCGAATTCCGGGATTAATTTTTCATTGATTGATATAGAACCACTTGACCAGAATAACATAAGTCAGGATATAAAAGATATTTCATTTTACAACGGGAATCCGGTCGTGGAGAGGGACACGACCTTTGAACGGGAATATATAACAGCAGGAAATCTTACTATAAACAGTGGAACCCTTGATTTAAACGGTTTCCGGCTGGTCGTTATGGGAAATCTGATCGTAAAAGGAGGAACACTGGATATAAACGGTAATGTACTTACCGTTTTTGGGAAGATTTATCATCAGGGAGGAGAAATTAAGGTCAATCATGGCGGAATAGTCACGGGAAGTGATTATATGATGGCGGGAGGTATGCCTGAAAGAATATTGGGCGAAGACAATTATCATTACAGCAGCGGGAGATTGTCTATGGTAAACGCCGACGATATAGTGACAATTGGCGGAAGCTTTGTGATGAAGTCAAACTACT
>CACZPF010000538.1 GCA_902782975.1 uncultured Lachnospiraceae bacterium | reverse complement strand
CTGCTCGTTTCGTATGGCTATGGCAGCCTGCTCTCTCTCCGCCGCATTTCTGAGTCCTTCCAGAGCCAGGGCACATTCCCCTATGATAGAGGAAAAAACGCTGTACTCAAACGCTTCCAGCCTTTCACCGTTCAGGTAAATGGCAATGACGCCATAACAATACCCGTTCATACAGATAGGATGATATAACGATTTCGCCTTTTCATACTTTTCGGTATGCGCGCCGGCGGCTGTCTGATTCAGGAACGCCCACCGGGCGATCTCAGCCTCATTTTTATCCTGTCCGGATGTCCGGAAATAATAGGGCGAGGTGTTCAGTTCGACTCCATTTCCAAGTTCTCTGTTCTCGGCAATGGGGAAAACTACAACATCACGGGAGAGCAGCGTTTTTACCTGCTGGGCAGTGATACGGATCACATCATCCGCACATGCCGCCTTCTGAAGCAGCTGGTTCGTATCAAAAAGGACCCTCGCACGAAAAGCCTCGCGGGAAGAACGCCTGGCATTCTCTTTCAGCTTGTTCGCCAATGTCCCTGTGATCAAAGAAGAGATGAGCATGATGACAAAGGTCACTGCATACTCGGGCTCATAGGTGTGAAAACTCAGCTTCGGCTCAATAAAAAACCAGTTGAACAGTAATACGCTTGCCAGAGAGCTTACGATGCTGTAGATCGGGCTTACGGTAAATGCGGAGATGATCAGTACTCCCAGAATAAACACAGTAATGATATTTGCTTCTGAAAATCCAAAGAGCGTAAACAGAAATCCGACACCCGTAGAAACGGCAAGAAGGAATCCCGTGATAAAAAGGTCCTTCCACGTCGGGTGGATCTGGCCTGCCTTCTTCAGCTTCTGGTTCTGCTTCTTAATATCTGCTGCAGAATCCGGAATAATATAAACGTCCACATCGGGAGCCTTCAGAATGATCTGTTCTGTCAGCGGAGCTTTGCTCCAGAAATGCTGCCTTTTTGCGCCGCTCCGCCCGACCACGATCTTTGTGGTGCCGGAAATATGCGCGTATTCCGCTATCTGGACAGGGACATCATTTCCGATGATCGTAATGATCGCGGCCCCGTTCTGTTCCGCAAACTTCATATTATTCTGAAGGCGTTCCTTATCTTCGTCCGGAAAAGAGTCGTAATTGGCAGGCTTTACATAGATCGCGGAAAGCGCGGCATGAAAAGCTTCCGCCATCTGCACGGCGGCGTCAATGACCTTCTGGTTGGAAGGTGAGGAAGAAAGACAAACAAGTATTCTTTCACCGCTCTCTAAAACCTTTTCCATCTTTCTGTCCCTTTCATTCGCACGGCAATTTAAGGAAACCCTGATGTATCAGTGTTTCCTTAATATATCACAGACGGATTCTTTTTTCTACTGCAGAAGATCGTTTTTTCGCCTGGTCCGGTTTTTCCAGATACGCCGCCAGATTAAAGCTGCCGTTGTTCTGCTTTCTTCCGTTTCATTTAGAAAGACTCTCTGGTCCGGCTTTCGCTGTTTCTGATATTCACGGAAGATCCGGTCTGTATATTTTGCCAGAATGATCACAACAATATAAACAACGATAAAGGACCCAAAAAGTGCTGCTGCCAGTAATATGTCTTTCATGTGGATCCGCCTCCTTTTTTATAAACTTCGTTTTTCTCCCGCTGTTTCCGCAGTCTCTATTTCAGATCGCGCTGATTGATCAGTGCTTCCTTAAAGCACTTCTGCATGGATTTCCGCTCTCCGAGCACGAGCATGGTCATGCCCTCACTCAGGACCGTATTCGGTGTTACCGGAAGGCTCATTTTCCCGTCCTTCTTAACTGCCATAATATTGATCCCGTAGCGTTTTCGTATGTCGATCAGGCCGATCGATTTTCCGAGCCATTCTTTTGGAACGGAGACTTCATATATGGCATGGTCTTCATCGAGGCTGATATAGTCCAGAATATGATTGGACGTATAACGTATGGCTGCCCATTCCGCGATCTGTTTTTCAGGATTGATCACTTCGTCCGCCCCGTTTCTCAGCAGAAATTTGGCCTGAACCTCTCTGTCGGCGCGGGATACGACCAGTTTCCCGCCGAGTTCTTTTAAAAGAGAGGTCGTTTCCAGTGAGCTCTGAAAGTCACTGCCGATCGTTACGATGCAGACATCAAAATTATTGATCCCGAGAGAACGCAGGAAGGATTCGTTTGTACTGTCGCCGATCTCGGCATCGGTGACCAGCGGAAGAATGGCATTGATCCTTGATTCGTCCCTGTCTACCGCCAGGACCTGGTGTCCGAGCGCGTGCAGCTGTTTAGCGATCATGGTTCCAAAGTTATTGATACCGATCAGCAGTATGGATTTCATTTTTTCCTCTCCTTTATCCGACGATGATCTTCTCGACAGGTCTCTGAGAAACATTTGTTATTTTACTGTTTATGGCGGCATAGATCAGTGTCAGGCCGCCTGTCCGTCCCAGGAACATTAACACGATCAGTATCAGGTGCGATAAAGTGCCAAGAGAAGGTGTGATCCCGCGGGACAGTCCGACCGTTCCTATGGCAGATGCTGTTTCAAATATGCAGGTTCCGACCGGTAGGTTTTCTGCTATACTGATGATCGAAGCACCTGCCATCGGCAGGATCAGATACATCATGAAAAGTACGGCAGCGTTTCTGATCGTTCCGTCTTCAACTCTTCTTCCAAATAACTGAACATGCTTTTTTCTTTGAAATACGGAAGAGGCACTGGCAAGCAGAACCGCCGCCGTTGTAGTTTTCATGCCTCCCGCCGTCGATCCGGGGGATCCTCCGATCAGCATCAGTGTGATCATCAGCATGCTCCCTGCCCCGGACATAGAAGAAAGAGAGGCCGTATTGAATCCTGCGGTCCTGGGTGTTACCGCCTGAAACAAAGATAGAAGAATACGATCTTTGACAGGATGACCGGCATACTCGAAGGTGAAAAACAGCAGCATCGGAACGATGATCAGTACGCCTGCAGCAGAAAGCACGGCTTTGCTCTGCATCCGGTAGCTGCGAAAATGAAGCTTATTGGCAGCCAGATCATCCCAGGTAAGAAATCCTATGCCGCCTGTAATGATCAGCAGGCAGATCGGGATAACGATTCCCGGATCTGAAGCAAAGGCTGTCAGAGACGAAAATTGACCTGTCTTATCTCCCATGATGTCAAATCCCGCATTGCAGAAAGCGGAGATCGAATGGAAAACGGACAGCCATATTCCCTGTATTCCATAACATCTGCAGAATGACGGAAGCATGAGCAGGGCGCCGGATGCTTCTGCAATTAATGCCACTTTAAAGATGAACCCCGTCATCCTGACCAGCCCGCCGATCTGATGGGCGGAAATGCTGTCCTGCAGCATACTGCGCTGCAGCAGTGTTATTCTCCTTCCGGATATGATGGCTATAAATGCGGCGACAGAAACGACCCCCAGACCGCCGATCTGGATCAGCAGCAGGATCACCGCCTGGCCAAAACCGGACCAGCAGGAAGCTGTATCCTTGACGACAAGACCCGTGACGCAGACGGCCGATGTGGAAGTGAACAGGGCCTCTTCCCATGAAACAGGGTGTCCGCCTTTGACGGAAACCGGCAGCATCAGAAGAATAGTCCCGGCCAGGATCAATCCGAGGAATCCAATAATAATGATCCGGAAGGAGGACAGTCTTTTTCCCGAAAAACGTAAAGTCATATTTATCCTCCTCTATAAACACATGTTTATATCATCTTTCAGCTTTATTGTATAGCGTGCACTGCAAAGATGGCATTAAGGTGGCGGCGTACAAAATTAAGATAAAATTAGGAAACAGTTAATGAGTTACCATCTGGAAACTGTACGCGATATCGACTATAATATCAAAAGGAAAATCATCCGTATCATATTCCCTGAAAGGAGTTCTTGTTTTGGAAATAGTAAATGTCTGTGATCTTTGCAAAACCTACGGCAAAGGAGCTAATGAAATAAAAGCGATCGATCATGTGTCCTTTTCTGTTGAAAAGGGCGAGTTTCTTGCGATCATCGGCGCCAGCGGCAGCGGCAAATCAACCCTTTTACATCTGCTCGGCGGGGTGGACAGGCCCACTTCGGGCAAGGTCTATATAGACGGAACGGATATCTATGCACTGTCCTCTGATGAACTTGCCATTTTCAGAAGAAGGAATGTCGGGATCATTTATCAGTTTTACAACCTTATTCCCATCCTGAATGTAGAAGAAAACATAACGCTCCCCTGTGAACTTGACGGAAAAGAGCCTGACCCGGGCCGTGTCACCGAGATCATGCAGCTTCTTGGTCTCAGTGAGAGAAAACAGCACCTGCCCAACGAGCTTTCCGGCGGGCAGCAGCAGAGAGTCTCCATAGGCCGGGCGCTGATGAATTCTCCTTCGATCATTCTTGCGGATGAGCCCACCGGCAATCTGGACTCGAAGGCCGGAGAGGAAGTTATTTCACTGCTTCTTGATCTCAACAGACGCTTTGAACAGACGACGATCATGATCACCCACGATCTGAACATAGCCCGGAAGGCTGACAGGATCATTACGATAGAGGACGGCAGGATCAAATAATGGATATTTTAAAGAAAATTACGATACGAAATCTGAAACTGAACAGGAAGCGCTCCGTCATGACGATCGTCGGCATCCTTCTCTCCACCGCCCTGATCTGCGCCGTGATCGGTATGGGGCTTTCTGCGAAAAAGACCATTGCGGAGATGGCTAAATATGAAAATGGAGATTTTCATGTCATTCTCTACAATATTCCGGGCAAAGTGGAAGGCTCCCTTGCCGGCAACGAAAACATAACCAGTGTGGCAGGCTATAAACATATCGGTGTGGCGTCGGTCGGCAAGATCGACTATACTCTCAACGTCTATGCGCCCATGCAGTTTTTAAGTGTGGAAGCTTTTGACGAGAAGGCGCTGGATGTTTTCGGGATCCATCTCAGCAGCGGAGAATTCCCGCAGAACGAAAAGGAGATCATCCTTCCCGAACAGTACCTGATGATCT
>CACZPF010000537.1 GCA_902782975.1 uncultured Lachnospiraceae bacterium | reverse complement strand
GTGGTTCATCCAAGGCATTCTACACGCTCAGTTATACGGTCGTGTTTCTGATAGCACTCATCTGTCTGATCCCGTTCCTGCTCCTGATTTCAGGGTCGTTTACTTCTGAGCAGTGGATCCGTTTCAACGGCTTTTCACTGTGGCCGGGAGAATTTTCAACAGAAGCGTATGAGATCATCTTCAAGACACCGCAGAGAATTCTGCGTGCTTATGGCGTATCGATTCTGATTACGGTGGTCGGGACGCTTCTCGGGCTCCTGCTTACGGCTCTCACAGCCTATGTTATCAGCCGTAAGGATTTCAAATACAGGAATGTGCTGTCGTTCTTCTTTTACTTTACTACATTGTTTAACGGCGGTATGGTCAGTACCTATATTTTTTACATCCGTTATCTGCATCTGCAGGACAGCTTCTGGGCATTGATCCTGCCGGGCATGTTTAACGTATTCTATCTTCTCATCATGCGTACCTTTGTCAATACGATACCGTTTGCGCTGGTGGAATCTGCCAAGCTGGACGGTGCCGGAGAGTGGAGGATCTTTTTCACGATCATCCTTCCGCTTCTGAAATCCGGCCTTGCCACCATCGGCCTTTTCCTGGCTCTTGGGTACTGGAATGACTGGTACAATGCGATGCTGTATATGAAGACGGAAGCAAAGTATCCGCTGCAGTATATGCTCTATGCGATCCAGCAGCAGACCCAGGCGCTGGCAGCCATTGCTTCCCAGGCTGGTATCCAGGTACAGAATCTGCCGTCCAATTCGCTGAAGCTTGCCATGGCCGTGGTCGCAACCGGGCCGATCGTCATTCTGTATCCGTTTGTACAGCGCTACTTCATAGCAGGTATCGCAGTCGGTTCGGTTAAGGGCTGACAGATTTCGAACGCTGCCACAAAAAGTGCGGAAGGTTCTTACGGCGTCCTGCTGCCTAAAGAAGCAGCATTTTTGTGGTATCGATAGAGAACAAACAACGAGCAACCCGCACCGTCTTTCCTGAACAGAAGACGGCGCACAAACCCCACCAACCACTATTTTATTTAAGGAGGATTTTATGAGAAAAGGACTTAAGAGATTTCTCGCCCTGGCGGCAACGGCAGCTATGCTGACCGGTACCCTCGGCACAGCTGTTCACGCATCGGATGCCCTCGACACCTCAGAAGAGGTCGAGCTTGTCATGTATGTCATCAGCGACAGACCTGCCGGACAGGATATCGTAGATGAAAACATGAACGCGTACTTTAAAGAAAAACTGAACTGTACGCTGAAGATCAACTGGATCGGCTGGGCTGAGTATGCGAACAAGTATCCGATGCTCTATTCATCGGGAGAAGCTTTTGATATGGCATACTGCGCAACATGGCTGAATTTTGCCAATCTGGCCCGCCGCGGCGCTTTTAAGGATCTTTCCGAGCTGCTGCCGGCTTATGCTCCGGACAACTATGCGATGCAGTCCGCATCCGCCCTTGCGCAGGCGACCATCGACGGCGCTCTTTATGCGGTTCCCACACTGCTTCCGACCTATATCACCTATGGTGCGATCTATCGTGGCGATATTGCAGATGAAGCCGGTATCGAAGGTGATCTTAACACATGGGAAAAGATCGAAGAATACGGCGACTATATAAAGGCAAATCATCCGGAACTGGAAGTCATCGATATGTATCAGGGCAATGTAGAACTTTCTCTTCAGTGGGAGAGATTCCAGGGCAACTATGAGATCGACTCCGGAAACCGCTATATCTTCTATGATCCTTCCGAAGAGCATCCGACCGTATTCCCGGTTTATGATGATCCTACCTATGGCGATTTCGTAGATATGTGCTCACGCTGGAGCGAAAAAGGCTTCTGGTCCATGAGTGCGCTGTCTGATACAGACTCCACCAAGACACAGAATGGCAAGGCCGCTCTTCGTTTCCACAATATCGATACCTGGTCTGGTTACACCGTTCTTCATCCGGAATGGGATTTCCGCTATGGTGTCATGACGAAGGATATCGCTCATCTTCCGTTTACGCAGGACTGCCTGGTCATCCCGACCACAGCTAAAAATCCGGAAAGAGCACTTGCACTGTGGAACCTTCTGACGACAGATCAGGAAGCATATGATGCTTTCTACTATGGCATCCTTGGAACTACGTATGAGCTGAATGACGCAGGACAGTTCACCATCCTTGATCCGGATCTTTATGGAACCAGCGCCTGCTGGGCTGTTCGTACCATGGATCTGAACAGGAATCAGGCCGGTGTTCCGGAATTCTATGACACGGTTCGTCGTGAGTGGGAAGACGGAATTCAGGAAGGTGTAGGAACAGAGAGATTTACCGGTTTTGTATTTGATACCACAGCGGTAACGACCGAGATCGCAAACTGCCAGAACGTTCGTCAGCAGTATGGCTGGCCGCTGGAGCTCGGCTATGTAGATCCTGAGGATGGACTTGAGGATTATATCAAGCAGATGCAGAATGCCGGCATCGATCGTATTGTCGAAGAGGCACAGCGTCAGCTGGATGAATATCTTGCAGGTCTTGAAGGCTGATACGGATACGACATAAATACGGATAAACGATAAAATGGAAAAGGTATCTGTCCGGCTGGTGGACAGATACGATAAAACATGAAGGAAGGCTGCCACAGGCGGAGCAAGGCTGTGGCGGCCTTTTTTACAAAAATTCCCGGCGGGTTTTGCGTCCGGATCTGCCTCGGACAGTTATCTGCAGGGAAAACAGATGGAGGGATCGTGTTATTATGAAGATCAGAGGAGTCAATCTTGGAAACTGGCTGGTTCTTGAAAAATGGATGAGCCCGGAACTTTTTGCCGGGACGACAGCCGAAGATGAGTATTATCTTCCGGTGCAGCTGGACAGGAGCGTATATGAGGCAAGGATCCGCCAGCACAGGGCAGAATATATTACGGAAAGAGATTTTATCACCATGCGCTCGATCGGGCTCAACACCGTACGTATCCCTGTCCCGTATTTTATCTTTGGGGACAGGCCTCCCTTTATCGGTTGTATCGCCGAGCTGGATAAGGCATTTGCCTGGGCTGAGAGATACGGGCTTAAGATCCTGATCGACCTGCATACGGCTCCGGATTCCCAGAATGGGTTTGATAACGGCGGGATCTGCGGAGTATGCAAGTTCTTCCAGGAACCGGAAGAGATGGAGTTTGTCCAGACTGTTCTTGAAAGGCTTGCCGAGAGATACGGCAGACGCAAAGGGCTGTGGGGTATTGAAGTCCTGAATGAGCCGGTCTCACAGGAAATGTGGGAAGTAATGGGTGTATCCAAAAGGTACAGACCCGTGGAACCTTTAAAGGCTGCCGGTTCCAGAGGGTATGATATGGAGGAGCTGCGGAAATTTTATCTGGAGGCATATGACCGCATGCGCAGATATCTTCCTGCCGAAAAGAAATTCGTGATCCACGACGGGTTCAATCTGAAAGCCTGGAAGGATTTCATGCAGGAAGAAAAATATGTGGGCGTTGTGCTGGATACGCATCAGTACCTGATGGTAGCGGAAGCGATGGGCTGCGAGCAGACACTCGAAGGCTATCTCCAGTATATTAAAGAAAACTATGAGCCGGATATAGAGGAAATGGAAAAGTACTTCCCGACGATCTGTGGTGAGTGGTGCCTTTTCAATTCCCTGGCCTGCGGCAGGGATACCCGGGGAGGGCAGACTGTTCTGAACGGCGAAATGGAGAAACAGTCTGCGATTCTTTCAGAAGAGGCGAAGAAGGAGATATACCTCGCTCTGGATGCTGCCCAGAAGGCCGCCTGGGACAAAGGATCCGGATATTTTTACTGGAGCTATAAGCTGCTGGTGGATACAGTCAGTTCAGACAGCTGGGTCGGATGGGATGCCTGGGATCTCGGCAGGTGTGCCGATTTCGGCTGGTTCGAGAAGGAAGTATACAGCGAGGAATGGGACTAAGGAAACACCTGACATACGTTTCCCCGATCCTCCCGATATATATTGACCCGAAAGAGGAGGAGTAATAGGAATGAAGCGACAATTACCTGTGATGGATATCCGTTCGATCTTCGGAAATGGCAGATGGGATCAGCGCTTCTGTCAGAAAATACTATTTGAAGAGAATTCAGATACGGAAAACCGGGTCATAAACCTTTATCCGGAAGTACAGTATGAAACATTTGAGGGTTTTGGAGGCGCCATAACAGACGGATCCGGATATATATACTCTCTGATGGACGAGGAGCAGAAAAGAATACTCATGGATTCCTATTTTTCTCCTCAGCGCATGAACTATCAGTTTGTCCGGATCCCGATCGACAGCTGTGATTTTTCTCTGGAGCAGTTCGAAGCCATGTCGGACCCGGAGGACAGGGAAATGAAGAGCTTTTCCCTGAAACGGCTATGGAAGTATATTCTTCCCATGCTGCGTGATGCCGAGGCAGCCGCCGGAAAAAAGATCCCCATTATGCTCACTCCCTGGTCCCCGCCCGCATTCATGAAAACGAACGGGAAACGGGAGAAGGGAGGAAAGCTGAAGGAAGAGTATCGTGAATTCTGGGCTGAGTATATCTGCCGTTATATAGAAGAATTTCAAAAGGCAGGCTTTTGTGTCCGGTGTATCTCCCTGCAAAATGAACCGAAGGCTGTACAGACCTGGGATTCCTGCATTTTCACGGCAGAGGAAGAGAAGATATTCCTCCGGGATTTCATGTGGCCGGCTATGCAAAAGCATGGACTGTGCGATATCGAAATATATCTCTGGGATCACAACAAGGAGAGAGTTTACGAATGGATGCGGGATATCATAGACGAAGAGACATCGCCGATGATTGCCGGAGCTGCCTGCCACTGGTACAGCGGGAGTCATTTTGAAGCCCTTTCCTTATGCCGTGAACAGTTCCCGGATAAGAAGCTGATCGCCTCCGAGAGTTGTGTGGAATTTTACAAACTGAACCCGGAGGATACGATAGCTGCAGCACAGAAGCTCGGAGAGGAGATACTTGGTGATCTTCAAAACGGAGTCGTCGCATTTTATGACTGGAATCTGCTGCTGGATGAAAAGGGCGGGCCGAATTACGTAAAAAACTATTGCCTGGCGCCGTTTATATTTGACACGCAGGAAGGAACCCTGAAGCCGCAGCTGATCCAGAAATATTATGAATGCATCAGCAGCACGGTCCTGCCCGGATCCAGACGGATCGCCCTCAGCCGGTATGAGCAGGACATTGCGGCCGGCGCCTTTAAAAGACCGGATGGAAAACTTGTTCTTTTACTGCTGAACAGGCAGCAAGAAAGCCGGCCGGTCGTGATCCGCCTTAACGGGATGGAGGCTTCGGTCATCCTTTTACCGGAGTCTGCTGCGGCGGCGGTTATTGATCAGGAAGCACCTGACCCGTCCTGAGGCGTTATTCATACGCATTTGTAAACAGGAGTACAGGAATACAAGGTTGAAACTGCGTTTCAAATATACCATAACTGGTGCAGTAAATGCGCCATGCAGAGGGAACTATGAAAGAACTGATTTTTGGAGTAGACTATTACCCTGAATATATGAAAGAAGACCGGACCGGACAGGACTTTGCCATGATGAAGCAGTGCGGTATGAATACGGTGCGGATCGCGGAATCCACCTGGAGTACAGAGGAGAGAGAAGACGGAGTCTTTGACTTTTCCTTTATTGAAAAGGTACTTAAGGAAGCCGAAAAGACCGGCATGCAGGTGATCATCGGAACGCCGACTTATGCCGTGCCTTCATGGCTGGCGAAAAAGGATCCGGAGATCATGGTCAGGACAAAGAGCGGCCAGGCTTTTTACGGTTTCAGGCAGCTGATCAATATCATGAATCCGACATACCGGTTCCATGCAGAACGGATCATCCGGAAAATCGTGGCGGCAGCGGCTCCCTGGAAGTGTGTGATCGGTTTTCAGCTGGACAATGAGACAAAGCACTATGAGAATTTTGGGCCGGAGATGCAGGCAGGTTTTCTTGAGCATCTGAAAGAGAGATTCGGGACGCCGGAAGCCATGAATGAAGCCTTTGGTCTCAATTACTGGAGCAATGCCGTGCACAGCTGGGAGGATTTCCCGGATATGAGGGGCTGCATAAATGCGAGTCTCGCCGGGGAATTCGAGAGATATCAGCGCGCGCAGGCTGCGGCCTTTCTGCGCTGGCAGGCAGACATTGTGCGGGAGATCTGCCGGCCGGATCAGTTTATCACCCACAATATGGATTTTGAATGGCGCAAATTCGGGGCTGCCGTGGCGCAGGACGGGTATTCTTACGGCGTTCAGCCTGACATCGATCACGTAGAGGCGGCAGCACCTCTTTCTCTGGCAGGGACGGATATCTATCACCCGACGCAGAGCCATCTTACCGGAAAGGAGACCGGATTTTGCGGAGATGAGATACGGTGTCTTAAGGACGCCCCGTACCTTATACTGGAGACGCAGGCACAGGCCTTTAAAACCTGGACGCCCTATCCGGGGCAGCTCACCCTTCAGGCATTCAGCCATTTTGCGTCCGGAGCGATGGGGATGATATACTGGAACTGGCATTCCATTCATAATGGATATGAAACCTACTGGAAAGGAATCTTAAGCCACGATATGGAGGAAAATCCGGTCTATCTGGAGGCGGCAAAAATCGGAAAGCTGTTGAAGGAAGCGGGGAAGGATCACCTGTGTATCCGTAAGAAAAACGCGGCTGCACTGGTCGTGGACAATACTTCTCTTTCCGCTTTCAAGTGGTTTCCAATAGATCGTGATCTGTCCTATAACGATGTGGTGCGATGGATCTATGACACACTTTTTGAGATGAATGTGGAGTGTGATGTTATCCATGCATCTGTCCTGAATCCGGCTGATTATGAGGTGATCATTACACCGGCACTCTACTGCGCGGAGGACAGCCTGATCGAGAAGCTGAAAACCTTTGTGAAAAACGGAGGAACGCTCATCAGCACCTTTAAATCATTTTTCTCCGATATGGATGTGACTGCCCGGCAGGAGCGCCAGCCATATGCTCTGACAGATTGTTTCGGGATGTCCTATCAGATGTTTGCTGAACCGGAGCGGCTGTATGCGGGGGGAAAAGAGTGCAGGTATTTTGCGGAGCTGCTGTCTCCGGATGAAGCAGAGGCTGTGCTTATGTACGAGCACAGGTACTGGGGACGCTATGCGGCGGTGACTTCCCATGCATATGGCAGCGGACAGGCCTGGTATATCGGCACATATCTCGACAGATCCGTGCTCCGGGAGGTTCTGGAAGGGATCCCGGCGCTTGCACGCTTGAGAACGGATGGAGAAACTTCCTGGCCCGTCGTGATCCGGAGCGGGATGAATGAGAAGGGAAGAAATGTACATTATGTGCTGCATTACTCGGAGGACGAAGAATTATGGCGCTGTTCTTATGAACATGTGACGGATCTGCTTACAGGAAAGGAATACCGGAAAGGGGAAGAAATCCTTCTTGCAGACTGGGAGGTACTGGTTCTGGAGGAAGCAGAAACAGAAGAGAAGATCTGAAAGTCCGTTCATTCGATGTTTGTGTAAAAGATTCCTGTCGTAATTGCATATATAAATTTTCAATGGTATACTCATATTATGAAACAGGCGC
>CACZPF010000536.1 GCA_902782975.1 uncultured Lachnospiraceae bacterium | reverse complement strand
GTTCTTTCTTTCCGGACGTTTTCAGGATTCCTGTCCCGGTTTATGAGCATGTCAGCGGACAGTCTGGATTTATCATGCTTCCTCTTTCTCCGGCAGAGCGACTTTTCGCTTGACCTGTACGTTTTCATCGTAGCAGGCGAAGATCTTATCTACCTTCTTCGCGTTCATCTTCGGTGTGAAGCAGCTCACAACGGGTACGATAAAGAGGCCTGCGATCATGGCCGCCGCACCTGCATTGATGGGGGAGGCAATGAATTTAATGAACATATTGAGTACTGTAATACCTACACCGGCAATAAAGCTTGCCCAGACAGCAATCTGCGTGGTCTTTTTCCAGAACAGGCCGTAGAGGAACGGGGCAAGGAACGCTCCCGCCAGGGCGCCCCAGGAAATACCCATCAGCTGTGCGATGAAGGTAGGCGGCTTGATGGCGAGAATGACGGAGATCGCGATGAAGAACACGATCAGGACCCGCATGATGAAAAGCTGTTTCTTTTCATCCATGTCCTTAACCACGTTTCCCTTCAGGAAGTCCAGCGTCAGGGTAGAGCTGGAAGTCAGCACCAGTGAGGACAGTGTAGACATGGAGGCCGAAAGGACCAGGATCACTACGACACCGATCAGGATGTCCGGAAGTGTGGAAAGCATGGCCGGAATGATGGCATCATATGCAACTGTTCCATTTGCATTATAGATCGCAGGGCTGTCGAACAGACGTCCGAAACCGCCGAGGAAATAGCAGCCGCCGGCGATGATGACAGCAAAGAATGTTGAAATGATCGTGCCGGTCTTGACCGCTTTTTCATTTTTGATGGTATAAAACTTGTGGACCATCTGGGGAAGTCCCCAGGTACCGAGGGAAGTAAGAACGACTACACCAACCAGGTTTAACGGATCCGGTCCGAAGAAGGATGTAAAAGCACCCTTCTGTCCAAGAGTCACAGGTACATCACTCTCGAATTCCGCCAGGCTGCGGACTGCTTCCATGAAGCCGCCCTTGCTCGCAAGAACTGCCGCAATGACTGCGATGATCCCGAAGATCATAATGATACCCTGGATAAAGTCGTTGATGGCCGTTGCCATATAGCCGCCAAGAATTACATAGACGCCTGTCAGGGCAGCCATCATGATCACGCATACGACATAGGGAATATCAAATGCCATTCCGAACAATCTTGAAAGACCATTGTACAAAGAAGCGGTATACGGGATCAGGAAAATAAATACGATCGCAGAAGCTGCGATCCTGAGAGCGTTGCTCTCGAAGCGCTTTCCAAAGAAATCCGGCATGGTAGCCGCGCCTAGATGATGGGTCATGATTCGGGTCCTTCTGCCAAGAATGACCCAGGCCATCAGGCTTCCGATCACAGCGTTTCCTATACCGACCCAGGTGGTTGAAATTCCGTACTTCCAGCCAAACTGTCCAGCATATCCTACAAATACAACTGCCGAAAAATAGGAAGTTCCGAACGCAAAAGCAGTGAGCCAGGGTCCTACATTTCTGCCGCCAAGAACAAACCCTTCTACGGATTTTGCCGATTTCCGGGAATAAAAGCCTACGGCCACCATGACAGCAAAGAATGCGAACAATAAGATAAGTTTAACAGCCATAATGAATCCTCCCACTTTTCCGCGTTAAAGCGTAACGCTTTTAATCGCTAAATTGTTTTGCTTTGCTTAGTATACCATTCTATTTTATTTTGTCAACAATTTTCCAAAAAAATATTCATGGGTTGACAGATGAGTTTGAATTCGGTATGATACTTCTTGATGATTTTAGCGCTTTAACGCGTGTTAGTGAAAACCGGAGACTGAATACGCATAATCTCAGCGTTTCCGGTAATAAAAACGATTGGAGAGGAAAAACGATGCCTATTACAGATCTGCTGGAAAAAAATGCCCGTCTTTACGGAAATGAGGTGGCACTGGTAGAAATCAATCCGGAACTTCCGGAAACCAGACGTGTTACGTGGAAGGAATTTGAACTGATCGAACCCGTACGTTCTCCTTATCTTCGCCGTGAGATCACCTGGAGCGTATTTGATGAAAAAGCCAACCGCTTTGCCAATCTGCTTCTGGAGCGAGGTGTCAAACGGGGAGATAAAGTCGCTATCCTTCTGATGAACTGCCTGGAATGGCTTCCGATCTATTTTGGTATTTTAAAGACAGGTGCCCTGGCTGTTCCTCTGAATTTCCGTTATTCTGCAGATGAGATCCAGTACTGTCTGGATCTTGCCGAAGTGGATATCCTTGTATTCGGCCCGGAATTCATCGGCCGTGTGGAGGAAATAGCGGACGAGATCGGCAAGCACCGCCTTCTTTATTATGTAGGCGACGGATGCCCGGGATTTGCGGAAGATTATACTTCCCACGTTGCCAACTGTTCCAGCAAGGCTCCGCTGATCTCGATCACCGATGATGATTATGCAGCGATCTACTTTTCTTCCGGAACGACCGGCTTCCCCAAAGCGATCCTGCATACACACCGTGCCCTGTCCCATTCTGCCCAGGTAGAACAGCGCCATCATGGCCAGACAAGGGATGATGTGTTCCTCTGCATTCCGCCGCTCTACCACACCGGAGCCAAGATGCACTGGTTTGGAAGTCTTCTTTCCGGCAGCAAGGCAGTCCTTCTGAAAGGCGCCACACCGGAATTTATCCTGAAGGCTGTTTCAGAGGAGCACTGCAGCATCGTATGGCTTCTTGTTCCGTGGGCTCAGGACCTTCTGCTGGCTCTGGACCGGGGCGATCTGAAGCTGTCGGATTATAAGCTTGACCAGTGGAGGCTCATGCACATCGGCGCCCAGCCGGTTCCGCCCAGCCTGATCAAGCACTGGAAGGAATACTTCCCGCATCATCAGTATGATACCAACTATGGCCTCAGCGAATCGATCGGGCCAGGCTGTGTACACCTTGGTGTAGAAAACATCCACAAAGTAGGCGCCATCGGCAAAGCCGGCTATGGCTGGGAAACAAAGATCATCAACGAAAACGGCGAGACCGTTCAGAGGGGCGAGACCGGTGAGCTGGCTGTCAAAGGCCCCGGCGTCATGGTCTGCTACTATAATGATCCGAAATCGACAGCAGAAGTCCTGCATGGTGACTGGCTGTATACAGGGGATATGGCGGTCGAGGATGAAGACGGCTTTATCTTTCTGGTAGACCGTAAGAAGGATGTCATCATCAGCGGTGGTGAGAACCTGTATCCTGTTCAGATCGAAGATTTTCTCAGGACCAACGATCTTATTCTGGATGTGGCCGTCATCGGCCTCCCGGACAAGCGTCTCGGTGAGATCGCCGCTGCGATCATCGAACTGAAGCCGGGCGTCGCCTGTACAGAAGAGGATATCGACACCTTCTGCCATCAGCTTCCCCGCTATAAACGTCCACGGAAAATCATCTTTGCCAAGGTTCCGAGAAACGCCACCGGCAAGATCGAAAAACCGAAGTTACGTGAGATGTACGGGGCAACACAGCTTGTCGCCGCACAGAACAGAGGATAACATTCTCGATTGCAAACGATAAACCCAAAAAAACGGGACGGTCTTCCTCTTCCTTTCAGATTGCTCTGAAAGGAAGAGGAAGACCGTCCCAATGTCTTTAAGTTTAGCTTTTACCATCGAACAGCCCGGCAGGAATTGTCCATAGAGACGGCAGACCATTGGCCGGAAGTACAGAAAATGCGAGCATAACTGCAGGTGCC
>CACZPF010000535.1 GCA_902782975.1 uncultured Lachnospiraceae bacterium | reverse complement strand
CGCATTATTCCATTTCCGGCTGTTTACGGTAAACTCCCGGGACGACAGTTTACCGCATTATTCCATTTCCGGCAGTTTACGGTAAACTCCCGTGACTCAGTTTACCGCATTTTGCCATTTACTGGCTTTTTACGGTAAACTCCCGTGACGACAGTTTACCGCATTTTGCCATTTTCCGGCTTTTTACGGTAAACTCTCATGATAACACATAACATCTGTTCATCCATTTCAAAATCCCATTGTATTTACAGCAATTCCAGAAAATGACAAGCAGGAATTCCACCTATCCCGGTAATAATAATTATGGGGCTGCAATAAAATGGAATATAAAATACCATTTTTTCACAGCCCCTTTATGTTTCTTTTTAGAAATACCCGCCGATTCAGCGTCTTTCACCCACAACCTCTGCTTATTTCCGCTATCTCCTCAACTTTGTTCCATCTGCCTCCTCAGCTTTGTTCCATCTGCCTCTTCAGCTTTGTTCCATCCGCCTCTTCTGCTTTGTTCCATCTGCCTCCTCAGGCTTGTTCCATCTGCCTCCTCAGCATCCTTTCATCCGCTTCCTCAGCGGCTTAATCCTCCGGTATGAATTCTCTGGCGATCTTTTCCCATCTCTCGAGATGATCGGGGTGATAGGATACTGTGCTCACATCCTTTAAAACCAGCTCGAAATTGCAGTTATTCCGGTAACATGCATCCGTGATCTTTTTAATCTCCACACGTACTACATCGTCATTCATGTTATTTAAGGCAACGGTTGCTGCGGAAGCTTTGGCGGAATATACATAGTTTTTCCCGATCTGCTCTGCGGCAATATCATAATCTGCCCATGGCGTCACAGTAATCTTCCGGAGGTGCGGGATCTTTGAGATAATATCGATCTGATTGTGCAGTGGTTCACAGCATCCATAATAGACAAGGCCGAATGGCTCCATCGCACGGCTCATATAGGGAATGTCGAACTCCTCCCGCATGGCAGGAGACACGGATACAAATACCTGCGCTGCGCCGCGGCCCCACACGTCCTTCGCCTTAAAGTGAACACCGTCGCAATCCTTCGACGGCAGTTCACTAGTATAAGCACTTGTACAATGTACCGTATCCTGCAGTCCCTCAAACAGATTCAGCTCTTCATACTGACGGACCTTGTCAAGGAAAATGCCGGTCAGCTTTTCTGCCACGGCGTGCATATAGTCCGGCCGGTCCAGAAGGTCGATCAGGATCTGGCCAACTCCATGCAGGGTCGCCACATCATCCCAAAGGGTATCAAAACACCAGGGGGATCCCACCAGACGTACCGGAAGAAGATCTCCCAACATGTTCGATACCATCTCCAGACGTCTCTCGGATCCTTCTTTATCATAGGTGATCTCTTCATTATGGAACAGCTCCAGGCAGCTTTCATCCTGCATCTGATCGATAAAATGATGAGAAACGATCCTGTTCAGGTCATCTGTAGACTTGATATCCTCCCTCACACTAATCCCGATTCCGGTCGTGTGAATGATTTTGGAAACCTTGATCTCCGGCGGAAGAACCATATCGCCCGGAATATGACGGTACCGATAAAGCATCTGCCTGAGATATGTCTCTATCTCTCTTAAATAAGGATTCTGACACAGACATGTCAACTCGCCCTCATTGTTCAGCTCGTGCCAGGGCAGTTCATCGATCAGAAGCACCGGCTTCGTCATCTTAAGATCATTTAACGCGATATGCATTTCCTTTTTCTTCTGGTTTTTATCAGAAAGAGCCGCCTCCCGGTATTCCTTAACAAGTTCTCTTAAAATCTGTTCGTCCTGAAGCATCGTTTTTCTCTCCTCCATCCGCCGGATATCACCAGCATAGATTTCCTTCTGGATTTTTGCCGGCACTTTCATTTGTCAGCACTTTCATTTCCCGGCAGTTTTCATTTGCCGGCACTTTCATTTCCCGGCAGTTATCATTTGCCAGTACTTTCATTTCCCGGCACTTTCATTTGCCGGCATCCTCGTCTGCCGACGTCGTCATTCTTCCGGCGCCTTATCTTCTTTTTCTGGCGTACCGTGCATAAGGCGGTACTGTTTTGGCGTCATCCCAAGTGTTTCCTTAAAAATGTTGAAAAAGTATTTTTCATTTTCTATACCGACAGCCCAGGCGATCTCCTGGATCTTAAGATCTGTTTTCCGAAGAAGGACCATGGAATAATCGATTTTTACCAGACGTACATAATCCGTAAAGGTCATATCCATCTCTTCCCGGAACAGCCGGCTTAAATGTTCCGGGGAAACCCGGATCTCCCGGGCTGTTTCCGCCAGGCGCACCGGCACATTCATATGTGAATTCACATAATGAATTGTCCGGCTGACGATCAGGTTTTCACACTGGCGCTCCAGTTCATGCACATGGGTGACAGGCAGATCCTTGAGAATGGCCGGATCCAGGGCGCCATGTCCCTTTTTGTTTTCGTATTTCTGAAGGACTTCCGACACATCTTCGTAGGTGACAGGTTTTAAAATATAACCATCCACCCCCAGATCGATCGCTTTTTTGGCATATCCAAAATCACTGTAACCTGTGAGAATGACAAATTCTGTGTCCAGATTTTTCTGTTTGAGCCTGCGGATCATCTCCAGCCCGTCCATCACCGGCATCCTTATATCTACAAAAACCATATCCGGCATTTTTTCCGGTATTGCCTGTAATCCATCCTCTCCGTTAACACATTCCCCGACGATCTGGATCTGGGGGTCTGCCAGAAGCAGAAGATTGATAATCAGGCCGCGTGCCCTTTTTTCATCCTCTACCACCATTACTCTCATATTTATTCTCCTGATGCTGTATAACCAAGTCTGCCATTTGTGTCTATATTTCTTCTGTTAGCCTGATTTATATTCTGATTTATATTCTGATTATTGTTCTATCCCAATGTCATTAAGTTAGGTATCCCGGACGCCCGGCAGGAGTTATCCATAATGACGTCAGACCCGTGGCCGGAGTCATAGAAAATGCTGCGCCGCCTGTCAGCTGGTGCCTCCGCAAACTCGCATAGGCTCAGACAGTGCTCCGGCACCTGCAGCTATGCTCGCATTTTCTGTGCCTCCGGCCAGGGGTCCGCCGTCTCTATATTTAATCCTTTTTTATTTCATTCCTCTTTTTTTATTCTTTTTATCATTCCTCTTTTATGCACGGCAGGTGTATTTCGATCCGGGTGCCTTTTCCTCTGGCACTCTCGATCTCCATCCGCCAGGCGTCCCCATAATAACCGTACATCCGGCGGCAGGAATTAAGTATTCCTATATGGCTGCTGTCCTGTTCCATAGGATTGCGGGCGATCCGGCGAAGGTACATGAGTTCTTCTTCCTCTATTCCCTTTCCGTTATCCCAGATGCTGATCACGATCTGTCCCTCATCTTCATAAAATAAAATCGACAGAAATCCATCTTCCTCCATGCCTTCAAATCCATGCAGGATCGCATTCTCCACAAAGGGCTGTACCAGGAGTTTATAGATCCTCGCATCCATCAGTTCCGGCTCAGCGTCGATCTCGTAGATGAAAAGACCGGGAAACCTTTCCTGCTGAAGAAGCAGGTATTCTCTCAGCCATTTTACTTCTTCCTGCACCGTAGCCGGCTTAAAACGGTCCTTCAGCATATAGAGAAGTGTGGAGGAATATCCCTTCAGCAGACGGCTCACCTGAAAATCCCCATGCTCGACTGCCACCGAATTGATCGTATTCAGGGTATTATATAGATAGTGGGGATTGATCTCCATCTCCATGGCCTTCAGCTCTGCCACTTTCTGCTTTTCGGCGATCTCCAGGTTCTTACGATTCTGTTCCAGGATGATCTTTTCCTGATTTTCAATGCGTCGTACCATTTCATTATAACTGCTGAAAAGTGCTGCCACCTCCCGCTCATGAGGGAGCGAAGCTTCACGGTAGATCCCGTCGTCTCCGATTCTTGCCATCTCATCCCGCAGTCTCTGCAGCGTGCGGTGCTGATGGTTCATCATCCTGGTCACCAGTATGACCAGGATCACGTACATCAGAATGACCACCAGCAGCATGCCTCCGAATCTTCGAAACGCTTCTCTTCGGATGATGGTACTGTTAATGACACAGGATAAGTCCCAGTTTGCCCGTCCGATGGAAGAAGTGATCACCTCTCCCCCGTCTGTCAGCCGGTCAAACGTACTGCTCCGAAACAGATCCTCGCCCTCCGAGGTAAGACAGAAAGCCCAGGGCAGATCATCCGAAGTTGACTGAGTCACGATCTCCGACAGGGTCTTCCGGTTTACGAGCAGTATGATCGCAGAAGAAGGGTCCTCCGGCATTTCCTCCGGTACCCAGGGAACAGCCATGCCAAGCCATTCTCTGTCGCCGCGGCTGAAAAAAGATGTTACGACGGTACCATTCTGTATACTTTCTGCTGCTGCGTCAAACATTGCAAAGTATTTGCTGCGGCCTTCTCCCCTCAGGGAAAGGTGGGTCTGCTCTTCATCAAATAAGATCAGATACTCCGACATATCTTCCGAAAGGACATAGATCCCCTCCAGATTCATCACGGGAACCGGCAGAAGCGTTCGAAACCTCTGATTCAGAAGATAAGAAAGATAGCTTGGATTTCCGCCGCCTTCCGTAAAGCTTGCCAGGGGACCGTCTTTTGAAAGCGTGTCAGAGAGGTCCAGAAGTTCATCCACATACATCTGGATCTGGTATTCTCTGGACCCCATGCTGTCTTTTGCCGACTGCCAGATACTGTCCACAAATACATGGCTGCAGTACTGCCACAGCAAAAAAATGATAAGGACAAAGGGTAAAAACGCCGCAAGAAGGATAGCCGCATAGAGCCGCTCTTTCATGCCGGAATTCCGGTACCATCCTCCGATTTTATACAGCAGTTTTTTCAATCCCGGAACCTCCTCTCCTCAAAGCTCCTTCTGCGGCCTTTATTCATCCTTATCTTCCAGTTACTTTCTCTGCCGTCCCTTATTTCTGCTTATCATGCTCCCGCAGGGCGATGCAGGAAAGCAGTGCTCCCCAATGGTAGAATTTATCACTGTTGTGCGCATCGCACCCCTGGCCTGTGATCGAATTATAATTCTCATGCACATGTCTGTGTTCATCCCATTCCGGTTTAAAAATATGAACCGACTTCCGGGCCAGATCACGGCATGCTTCCTTTAAGCCATGCTGTTCAAAAGCAAGATAGACCAGGAAATTCATCGGCGCCCACACCCTGCCTCTCCAGTAATCCTGATCCATATAAGCCGGATCATTTCTGGCAATCGATGGAAGCATCCACTCTCCGTAGAATTCGTCAGGATTATAATAATGTTCTTTTAAGATCCTTTCCTCTCTCGCAGGGGAGACCTGATCCGAAAACAGCGCATAAAAATTTGTCGGAGAGATTCTTCTGGAGAATTCTCCCGTGTCGGTCCTGCGGTTATAGTAAAAACCGTTCTCTTCATCCCAGAGACCTTCGAGTCCCTTCTCAGCCGCTTCCCTTCTCTTCTTCAGAAGAGCCGCATCCTCCGTCTTTCCGAGGATCCCTGCCAATTCCAGAAGCGCATTGCAGTCCATGATATACAGGCCTGTGAGCCCGGCATCCTCCAGCATCAGAAGATGGGTTTCCTTATCAAAGGGAATATCATCGTACATGGGGGAATTGTCAAGACCGGACTCCAGCGCCGCACCGTACCTGTCATTTACGCCGTCCTTTTCCCAGCGGTTTCCGAAAAGCACAGGAGTGGGATCACTGCCCCAGCAGAGTGCTCCGGAAGAGGCGCTCCGGTTTTCAAAGAACCAGGTATTCCATGTAAGGAGCGCCGGATACAGAAGTTCAATGATCCATCGGTCGCCGAACCTTTTATACAGTTCGAGCAGCATCCTGCTGCCCACCGGCGGCTGAGAGCGGTCTTCGCTCTTCTGCCCGGTTCCGTAGGAAAGATTTGGTACGAATCCTTTTTCTGTACGCTCGTTCAGAATCTCGATGATATTGCTGTAGGCGAGCGCCTTATTCCCCTCCGCCGCCATATAGGCTGCAAAGCAGTTATCCCAGCAGAACAGCACATACCCGCCCATCCGGATACTCCACAGACGGCTGACCGGCGATATAACTCTGTCGTGGTTCGGATCATAGACCGAGTCCCAGGAAATGGCACACTCGAGTGCCTGGTACAGCCAGCTGTTTTCGCCGTAAGATACATGCTTTGCGCGAAGAGCTTCCCTGTTCTTCCGGACAAGCGCCTCTGTCTGTTCCAGAATACTCTGATCTGAGACCTTTCCCGGAGTCTGTCCGGCAGCCGGAGCCTTTTTACCCTGGCTGCTTCTGACTGCCAGAAAGCCTGTCGGTCCGTCCATACGTACTGCCAGGAAGGGTGTCAGAAGCGGTGCCCCCGCATCTTCTTCCGAAACAGGTGCCGAAGCATAGATATCCCACTGTTCTTCTCCGGCACAGGCATGCAGGTACGTGCAGTCATCTATAGAACCTGTGATTTCCGCCTCTTCGTTTTCTGCATATTCCTCCGCTGCTTTTTCATTCGCCGTATCTCCGTTTCCGGCAAGTCCGTCTCCTGTATGTCCGGAGAGACGCTCTCTTAATACAAAGCCCCGGCGGTTCCAGAGATACCCTCCCGTCAGCATCAGCTGTACAGGCCTGATCTGAGTTTTTTCCGGCGTGATGAGCAGTGCAAACATATCCTGATCTGCAGCTGTTTCCACCTTCAGCCGGATATCCTGCCACTCTATTTCCATCTCTGTATAACTGTCATCCAGCGCATGATCTCCCGGATAAAGGACCTCCACCGAATCATCTTCTCCCTCCCGGGGGAAGCGCCCGATCAGAGCTTCTCTGAGAAAATGTCCGTCCTGATACTCCCTGAGGCACAGATTCAGTGCCAGGGCATCCGGCATATGCACATAGGAAAAAACATTTTCCACATTCCAGGTCTTCCATCCGCTTATGTATTCTTTTTTCATCTGCTCGTATTCCGGGCAGGTCAGTCTTTGTACCATATTCCGTTCCTTTCCTATCCCTTGATCCCGGCAAAGGTCATACCTTCGATAAAATATCTCTGTGCAAAGAAGAACATGATGATCATCGGTACGATGGCCACCGTGGCAGCCGCCATCATCAGATGCCATTCTGTGGTATACTGCGAAATAAACATCTGCAGTCCAAGTGAAACCGTGCTCATCTTGGGGTCCTTCAGGTAGATCATCGGACCGATAAAGTCGTTCCATGTATTCATGAAGGTAAATACACACACCGTCATCAGCGCAGGCTTACAGAGCGGCATGATGATCCTGGAATAGATGGTAAAATAGGATGCCCCGTCCAGGATGGCGGCCTCGTCATAATCTCTTGGAAGGGTTGCAAAAAACTGCCGCAGCAGAAAGATATAAAACCCGTCCAGGAAGAAAGCCGGCAGTGTCAGGGGAACATAGGTATTATAAAGCCCTACAACATTCCAGAGCATGAACTGCGGGATCAGAAGGACGCTCCAGGGGATCATCATCGTAGCGATCACGATACCGAACCAGATCTTTCTCCCCCTAAACTCGATCCTGGAAAATCCAAAGGCCACCAGTGAAGAACTCAGCAGTTTTCCGATAATGTTGACCGCCACCAGAAACAGCGAATTCATAAAATAGCGAACAAACGGTACCTGGGTCATGGCCTGGCTGTAGTTCTGCCACTGGATCTCTTTCGGCCACCATTTCATCGGCGTGCCGAAAATCTCTGTCTTTGTCATCAGGGATGATCTGACCATCCAGAAAAACGGAAAGATACTGATGATACACAGAAGAAGAACAAAAATCCATGTAAGTAAGTGTTTTAAAAATACTCTGCCCGGATTCCTCATATCACTCACCCCCATAATATACCCAGCGATTGGATAATGCAAAATTCAAAACGGTAAGAACTCCGAGGATCACAAACAGAATCCATGCCATGGCGCAGGCAATACCCATGGTGGTCTGCTCAAAGGCACGTCTGTACAGCAGCAGCACGTAGAACAGCGAATTATTATTCGGGCCGCCCTTTGTCATAATATAGCCCTGCGTGAAAACCTGCATGGAATTGATCACACCCATGATCACATTATAGAAGATGATCGGGCTGATCATCGGCACAGTGATATAAAAGAACTTGTGAACGGCATTCCCGCCGTCGATGGATACCGACTCATAAAGAACCGTCGGAACTCCCTGAAGAGCGGCAAGATAAATAATAGCTGTACCACCGGCGCCCCAGGCTGCCATCACCACGATACAGGGGATGACCTGCGAAGGGGAATAGATCCACATCTGAGGATCCCAGCCGAAATACTGCATCAGCTGATTCATAAAGCCATTGTAAGGATTAAAAATGTACATCCAGATACCGGCTGCCGCCACAGCAGGTACAATAGATGGTATGTAAAAGATGGTCCGTACCACGGATCTTCCTTTAAATTTCATGTTCAGCAGGAGTGCCATCAGAAGTGCGTAGACATTGCTGACCGGCACTGCCAGTAAGGTATAATAAAAGGTAACACGGATACTTTTCAGATAGACCTGATCCTGAAAGAGGTTTTTGTAATTGTCACCCCCTACGAAATTGGGAGATAATCTCAGATTCCAGTCTGTAAAACTGATGCCCAGACTGAACAGCATCGGAAAGGCATAAAATACAAGAAGCCCGACGAGTGCAGGCGCAATGAAGAGATATCCTGCCAGATTGCGCCTCATGGCCGGGGTCATTTTCCTGTTTTTCAAAACGGCACCCCCTGACTAATTAAGTTGTCCGTATTCTACAATGCGCAGGGTTTAAAACACCCTGCGCATTTAAAGAGGCTATTTATTCATCCAGGAAATCCATTTCTTTTCATCTGATGGTAATTCCTGCAAGATCACGATTTACCATACGCCCTGATATACGGACATGACATTTTCACCCAGTGTGGTGACTGCATCTTCTACGCTGCTTTCGCCGATCCAGATGGTATCCAGAGCCGGAGCAACATACTCGTCAAAGATCTGGGCTGCATTCTTGGTATAGCACATTTCGGGAAGATTGGAATAGTTTGCCATCAGTTCCGGAACAACTGCGCGATAATCTTCGTTGTAAAGCTCCGGATCCATCCAGACATCATACAGGCTTTCATCTTCATAATACTTGTACTCGTTCGGCATGTTGGATGCGATATGGCAGGGGTTCGTATCAGCTTCTGTATACCAGCGGAAGAAATCAAATACTTCATCGGGATGCTCTGTCGTCGCGGACATTTCGCAGCAGGCAGCCCAGCCGATGGTAGCCGGTTTGTCAAACATGGGAAGCGGAGCGATACCGATCTCGGGATTTTCCGCAGCGATGTCGATATACTCGTAGCTGCCGGAAATGTAGGTAGCCAGCTGGCCTTCCTTAAACATACTTGCTACTGCCGGAAGAGCATCTTCAGCGATCGGGGTAGGAGCGACCTGGTACTTGTTGGTCAGATCATCAACTGCCTGGATAACTCTGAGGCCTGCTTCGCTGCTGAGGGCAAATCCGTTCTCGTCAAAGAAGGAGCCGCCTGCGGAATGCAGGAATGCGGAAAGGTGATAGTACCAGGACGGAGCCAGTGTTCCGTATGTCCTGGTAGCGATCGGATTAAAGCCGTCATCTCCCGGATGATTACCGCTCTGATCGACGGTAAGAGCCTGGAGTTTTTCTACCCATTGATCCCAGGTATCGGGATTTGCAGGATCCTGTGACGGATATTCAACACCCGCTTCATCAAAAATCGCTTTATTGAAATACATAATGGTTGCTACAACACCATAAGCCAGTCCGTAAACTTTGCCGTCTGTCTCATAGATCGCGGGAGTGATGAACTTTTCGTGAATGTCGATGCCGTCTGCTTCATAGAAAGGAGTCAGATCCTGCGCCACACCATCATTGCCATAGTTGAGTGCTGCCATATCGCTGGCGTAAAAGATATCCGGTGTTTCGCCCGCAGCGATCAGTGTATTCAGTTTTGTGTTGTAATCATCATAGGGAATCGTCTGATGATCGATGATAATGCCGGGATGAGAATCCATATACTCCTGGCAGGCTGCCTTCTGCAGGTCGGATGCTACACCTGTATTCCAGTCTACAATCGTGATGGTGATGGGCTCCTCAGCAGCTGCCGGAATTGCCGGAACCATACCCATAGCCATAACAGCTGCCAGTCCAAGTGACAAAACCTTTCTGATCTTCATAATTAACCTCCTTTAATAGAATGGATCTTTTTATGATTTCCGCCGGAACGGTGTCTGTAGATTCCGGTCTGTTCCTTTGTCCGGCGGAAACCTGTTGTGAAAAAGAAATCCGTTTCCTTTTCATATTCATCATATTTCAGGAGGCTTCCGGATAAAATTCTAATATCATGATAAAAGTGCAGAATTTTGATATCGGAGAAGACAGGAGGGAGGAGACAGGGGACGGTTCTCTGTCTCCTCCGAGAAAAAAAGGAGACAGAGAACCGTCCCCTGTCTCCTCCGAGAACCGTCCCCTGTCTCCTTCTGTTTTACCAGAGTACTTTTTTCAGTTTGTCTTTATCAGCAAATGGCCCAGGGATCACGGTAAGGCCTCTGTGATCGCCGAAGTAATCGCTGTCGAAGGTGATCGCGGTCCCGTCCGGATTTTCAAACCGCTGTTCCGGCTCAAATGCACATCCGAGGATATCGCTGGTGATCATGCCGTCCTCAAATCCCTCCAGAAGATCATAAAGGTTGGTGCAGAGTACCGGTCCCTCTTCTGTTTCCTTAAGCTCCACCGTGACTTCATCCGTATCGTTGAGCAGTTTATGTTCTTCATTTTTCCAGGCCTTAGCGCCGTTCAGGTAGACATTGCCGTCCGACCATACCGGAAGGTGTCCGAAATGATAGACTGCCGTATCACGCATGCTGACAAAGGGCTGGTCCAGCTTGAAGGGTTCTACCCACTCTTCGTAGGTGGGATAGTCGTCAAATACATGGGTGCCGGCTTCACGGTTTTCCATTTCGCGGGTGATGATGACGGAAGGATCATATCCCTGTACGAAAATATTATTATAAAAACGGTCGTCGCCGTGAAGGATGGTCATAAAACCTGCCACCTCTGTACGGTGCGCAATATGATACGGTGTATACCGCGGCTGGGAATCCATGCCCGGATGATCCGTATGGCAGCCCACGGCCGTGATCGAACCGAGGATCAGATTATGTACTACAGCCACGCCTTCCGTCGGCAGACGAAGTCCTACATGGGAGAGCATGATATTGTTATCGATCAGTGTCGGGCCATGGCTTACCTCAATAAAGATATCCTGGCTCTGCATGCCGAATTCCGAGGCAGTGGAACCCTGCGGAACATGATTGTCGTGCAGAAGGTTCTGGGTGATCCTTGTTCCCTGTGCCTGCCAGTCGCACCAGATACCCATCGTGGTGTGGTGGATATGATTCCGCCGGAATACGACGTCGATGGCCGCATGCAGTTTGATGCCTGCGATCTCGGCACCGGCCAGCTGCATCATGTTATTGATATGATGGATATGGTTATCCTCAATGATAGAGAACACGCACCCCATCCGTCCCACGATACCGGTCTGCTCACAATGATGAATGTTGCAGCGGCGGACGATATGGCTTCCGATGTTTTCCTTCAGCCATCCATGATACTGCCCGCGGCAGACCGCGTCGCGCTCCATCTGGGTCGGGCTCTTTACCCGCTTATGGGTGAAATAATGGTCGTTGTCCGGATCGTAATACTTACCGATCGAAATACCGGCGCATTTACTATCGGAGATCTCGCAATCCTCGATGATCCAGCCCTT
>CACZPF010000534.1 GCA_902782975.1 uncultured Lachnospiraceae bacterium | reverse complement strand
CATCTGGAAATTCGGCCGGGATCCGAGAGTTTACCAGACCACGGTCAAAGAATTTTTGAAAGATAAGAAGGGAAATCTGAAGGAAGTGATCCTGATTTCCTTAAAACCTGAGAAGGATGAAAAGACAGGCCGCCTGAACATGGTGCCGGTAGAAGGTTCCGAAAAGAAAGTTCCCTGCCAGATGGTCCTTATCGCGGCAGGTTTTCTTGGAAGCGAGAAGTATGTAACCGACAGCTTTGGCGTGGAGATCGACGGCCGGACCAATGTAAAGACGGCAGCAGGAGGATATGCTTCCTCTGCAGAAAAAGTCTACACCGCAGGAGATATGCACCGCGGCCAGTCCCTGGTCGTCTGGGCCATCGCCGAAGGGAGAGCTGCCGCAAAAGAAGTAGACCAGGCACTGATGGGGTATACAAATTTATAAGAACAGATCTGCAGGGATCAGATCTGCAGGAATCAGATCTGCAGGAACCAGATCTGCGGGGACCCAGGCAGCAGGCGTCCAGGCAGCGAGGATCAAAGCAGGCATGGATGAACCTGCAGGAATTCATTTGTGTACAGAATTCATGGGGTGTACAAATAGTCAGAAACTGTAGTATAATAAATTACCGTATTAAAGCGGCGGCTCGTTAAAGGGGCCTTGACAAATCAAATTTCCTGTCTGCAGAAATACACACCCGGCAGGCAGTTTGGCAGTTCAGGAAATCCGCTTCCGGAAATAATATACAGGAATCAGTGCATCTTTTGGAGGATATGTTTATGTGTGGAATTGTAGGCTTTACGGGGCGTCGTCAGGCGGCGGGCATTTTGCTGGAAGGGCTTTCCAAACTGGAATACCGAGGATATGATTCAGCCGGACTTGCTGTTTATAATCAGGAGACCAGGGCCGTAAAAATCGTGAAAGCGACCGGCAAGCTCCGCAATCTGGAAGAGAAGACAGAAAAAGGCCTTACTATGCCGGGATACTGCGGCATCGGACATACCCGGTGGGCAACCCATGGGGAGCCGGACGAAAAGAATGCACATCCCCATGTCAGCGGGGATTATCAGGTATCTTCCGCAAAAGCTGCCGAGTCGGCGGTCGTCGGCGTTCACAACGGAATTATAGAAAACTTTGAAGAATTAAAAGATAAGCTTCTTCGGAACGGGTATACATTCTACAGCGATACAGATACCGAAGTCGTGGTGAAACTGGTCGATTATTATTATAAAAAATATAAGATCGGGCCCATTGATGCCATTAACCGTATGATGGTCCGGGTGCGGGGAAGCTATGCGCTGGCTCTTATGTTCCATGATTATCCCGGAGAAGTCTACGCGGCCAGAAAGGACAGTCCCATGATCATCGGCCTCACGGAGGATGAATCCTTTGTGGCTTCGGATGTGATGGCTGTTCTGAATTATACAAAACAGGTTTACTATATCGGGAATCTGAATGCGGCAAGAATCTGCCCCGGCGAGGTACACTTTTTTGACCTGAACGGGGATGAGATCCAGATCCCCCTCACCACGATCACCTGGGATGCCAATGCGGCAGGGAAAAACGGCTATGAACATTATATGCTTAAAGAGATCCACGAGCAGCCTCTGGCTGTGCGTGACACACTGGACAGTCTTCTTAACCATGAAAAGATCGATCTGACCCGGACCGGGCTGACGGACGATTCTATCCGGGAGATCAGATCTCTTTATATTGTAGCCTGTGGTTCCGCCTGGCATGTGGGCATGGCCGGCCAGTATCTGATGGAAGACCTTGCGGAAATACCGGTGCGGGTAGAACTGGCATCGGAATTCAGATATCGTAAGCTTCTGCTGGAACCGGGAGCTCTTGTGATCATCATTTCCCAGTCCGGCGAAACGGCGGATTCCCTGGAAGCGCTCCGCATAGCAAAACAGAAAGGGGCGCGGACACTTGGAATTGTAAATGTGATCGGGTCCGCCATCGCGCGGGAGGCAGACAATGTGATCTATACCATGGCCGGCCCCGAGATCGCGGTTGCCACGACCAAGGCCTTTTCTGCCCAGCTTATGGTGGTTTATGCACTGGCTGTTCAGTTCGCCTTTGCCCGGGGCAGGATCACAGAAGAACAATACGGCTATTATATCGGCGAGCTTCTGTCTGTTCCGGACAAGATCGCGATGCTTTTGCGGGACAAAAACCGTATTCAGTGGCTTGCGTCCAGATATTCTCATGCTCACGATGCCTTCTTCATCGGCAGGGGAGCGGATTATGCCATCAGTCTGGAGGGAAGCCTGAAACTTAAGGAGATCAGCTATATCCACAGCGAAGCCTATGCTGCCGGAGAATTAAAGCACGGTACCATCAGTCTGGTGGAGGATAATACCCTGATCGTCGGACTTCTTACCCAGAAAAAGCTGATGGAAAAAACGATCAGCAACCTGAAGGAATGTAAAGCCCGCGGTGCCTATCTTGTGGGCATTGCCGGGAGCGAGGATCAGTCGGCAGCAGAACAGGTGGATTTTATTCTGACGATCCCGAAGGTGGATGAACATTTTGCAGGTATCCTTTCCGTGATCCCGCTGCAGCTGCTTGGATATTATACCAGCGCAGCAAAAGGGCTGGATGTAGATAAACCCCGGAATCTCGCCAAGAGTGTGACGGTAGAATGAGGAAAGCACCCCAGACAGGACAAAAGAATGAGGAAAGCGCCCTGGATAGGGCAAAAGAAATGAGAAAAGCGTTCTGGAGGGGGCAAAAAGAAGAGGGAAGCGCCCTGGACAGGAAAATGGAATAAGAAACACGCCTGCGGTGCGGCAGGCAGGAGGAAGTATTTTTTATGGCGAAGATTAATGAGAATTATCTGAAACTGGCGGGAAACTATCTTTTTTCCACGGTGGGCAGGAAAATTCGTGAATATCAGGAAACCCATCCCCAGGCAGAGGTGATCCGTCTTGGAATAGGAGATGTGACACAGCCGATCGCCCCATCGGTTATCAACTCTCTTCATACGGCGGTCGATGAGATGGGCAAGGCAGAGACTTTCCGGGGATATGCCCCGGATCTGGGGTATGATTTTCTGCGGGAAGTGATTGCCCGGAAGGACTATCAGGAAAGAGGCTGCAGCATTTCCCCGGATGAGATTTTTGTTTCGGACGGTGCCAAGTGCGACTGTGGAAACATTCAGGAGATCTTCAGCACCGATAATGTGATCGCTGTCTGCGACCCCGTGTACCCTGTCTATGTGGATTCTAATGTGATGGCCGGCAGGACCGGCGTTTATGACGAATCTCTTCAGTGTTACCGGAATGTGATCTACATGCCCTGCACGGCGGAAAACGGCTTCGTCCCGGAATTTCCGGAACAGACGCCGGATCTTATTTACCTGTGCTATCCCAATAATCCGACAGGCGCTGTGATCAGGAAGGATCAGCTGCAGAGCTGGGTTGATTATGCGCTGGCGCACGGATCCGTGATCCTGTATGATGCGGCCTATGAAGCCTATATATCAGAACCGGATATTCCCCACAGCATCTTTGAATGCCGGGGGGCAAGGGAATGCGCCATTGAGTTCCGGTCCTTCTCCAAGACGGCCGGCTTTACCGGACTCAGGCTTGGATTTACTGTTATCCCGAAGGATCTGAAGGTTATGGGAACAAGTCTCTGGTCTTTGTGGGCAAGACGCCACGGGACAAAGTACAATGGTGCTCCGTACATCATCCAGAGAGCGGGAGAGGCTGTCTATTCCGAAGAGGGAAGAAAGCAGATCCTGCAGCAGATCGCTTATTATATGGGAAATGCAAAATATATTTACGAAGGGCTGAAAGAAGCCGGATACACGGTATACGGAGGAGTCAACGCTCCCTATATCTGGCTCCATACACCGAAAGACATGACCAGCTGGGAATTCTTTGATTACCTGCTCTCAGAGGCAAATGTGGCAGGGACTCCGGGATCCGGTTTCGGCCCCGGGGGAGAACACTACTTCCGCCTGACAGCATTTGGCAGCAGAGAAAATACCATCAGGGCCATTAAACGGATACAGAAACTGTAAGGGCTTTCCCTGGTCTGTTATTGAAATATTTGTCTGACTGGCAATATATCAGGCTGTCTCTGCCGATAAGAGGAGACTATTGCGGCGGTGCCTGTTCAGGCAGTAATTACGCCTTAGAGGAGAACTGTATGTATTATTCCTATGAAGAAGTAATGAAATATATTGAAGATGAGGATGCAAAGTTCATTCGTCTCGCCTTTCGGGATGCCTTTGGTGTGCAGAAGAACATATCTGTTATGCCGGGAGAAATGAAAAAAGCATTTGAGAACGGAATTCCCATTAATGCAAGAAATGTGGCCGGGTTTCAGGGATGCTGCTGCCCCTGTCTGTATCTGAAGCCGGACCCGGGTACTCTGTCTGTTCTTCCATGGCGCCCGGACAGCGGAAAGGTGCTGCGTATGTACTGTGATCTTTATACACCGGAGGGAGAAGTGTTTCAGGCGGATACAAGGGCAGTCCTCAAAAAGGCGGTTGCCAGAGCAAAAAAAGCAGGAATCGAATTCCGGTTCAGCTCGGAAATGGAATTTTATCTGTTTAAAAAAGATGAGGAAGGAAATCCCACCAGGATTCCTTACGATACAGCAGGCTATATGGATATAGCGCCGGCGGACCGGTGTGAAAATGTCCGGCGGGAAATCTGCCTGACCATCGAAAGAATGGGCCTTACGCCCGAAAGATCCCATCACGAACTGGGACCGGGACAGAATGAAATTGATTTTCATTATGGAAAGCCGTTAAAGGCTGCAGATCAGATGATCACCTTCCGCATGGTGGTCAATGCTGTAGCGGATAAATACGGGCTGGCGGCAGATTTTTCTCCCCTTCCCCTTCCGGGAAAGCCGGGTAACGGATATCATATCAATATGTATGCCGTAGACAGGGACGGAAACGACAAAGCCCGGGCGGCGGCAGCAGGCATTCTGGAAAAGATAAGGGATATCACGCTGTTCTTAAATCCCACGGATGCTTCTTACGCAAGATTTGGCAACAGCACCGCACCGGACCGGGTCAACTGGTCAGACGAAGGCAGGTCAGAGCTTATTTATGTAGAAGATTTTAACGGCAGGACAAGAGCAGAACTGCGTTCGCCGGACGGATCCGGCAATCCGTATCTGATTTTTGCCCTTCTTATTCATGCAGGATTGAACGGTATTGAGAACGATCTCATCCTTCCTGAAAAGATGACAGAGGATGGACAGCTCCTTCCTGGTTCCAGAAAAGAAGCGGGCAAGCTTGCCATGGCAAGTTCATTTGTAAAAGAGCTTATTCCAGAGGCGATCATACAGGAGTATACCAGGTTTTGAGAAGGTTTCCTTGAAAGAGAGAAAAGATATATGCCTAGAAGTGACGACAGTTTTTCTTCTGTACGGCCTGCCGGAAGCGGGAACAGAAAGGAGAATATGGAACGAAATTCCATACTTCACTCCATGCTTATTGTATCCGGATATGAGCAGTTTGCGGCTGTTGTGCGGAATGCTCTGCCACGCAGCAGGTTTATGGCGGTTGAATATCAGAAAAATGCGGCGGCCGCCAGAAGATGCATTCTGGAACGTTATTACGATATCGTTCTGATCAACCTGCCTCTTCCTGATGAAGCAGGAATGGATCTTGCCCTTGATATTGCCGTCAAAAGCAATGCCGGCATACTTGTTGTGGTGCCCGAAGAAATGTACGAAGATACCCTGGACCGTGTGACAGACTACGGGATTCTTGCAATTTCAAAACCAACACCCCGCGGGCGGATCAGTAAATCGATACGTTTTCTGATCGCGGCGCAGGATAAGATCCGGATGCTGGAGCAGAAAATCGAGGCTTCCCGTGAAAAAACAGAGGAGCTGCGCATTGTTGATAAGGCCAAATTTGTCCTTGTGGAAAATGAACATATGACAGAGGCTGAGGCGCACCGGTATATTGGAAAGCAGTCCATGAATGAAGGAATTTCAAGACGCCGGATCGCCGAACGGATCCTGGATGATTACGAATAGGAGACAGGGGACGGTAGGAGACAGGGGACGGTTCTCTGTCTCCTTAATTCATGAGGAGACAGAGAACCGTCCCCTGTCTCCTGCGTCTCCTGTCTCCTTGCCCTGTCTCTTCGGGAGGAGGAAAGACTGCATGATTCAACTTAACACACAAGGGAAACCGATTTACCATCCACCCTTTAACGATGATCCACTTCGGGTGGAAAAGGGTTTTTCCCATTTTAACAAACGCGGAGAGAAAGATTTTGTGAGCCGGATCCTGGCTTATGAGCTTGCAGATGGTGTCCTGAATCTTGAGACGGAGACTTTCCGCGGGCGGCAGGCTGAAATCAGTATTTCGTTTATCGGAGAAACGGCTTTTCGCTTTCGGATGTTTCCGCCGGGAAGCACAGGACGAAGGAATACTGTTTTTGAGTTTAAACCCTGTCAGAGAGTTTCTGTGCGGGAGGAGGAAGACTTTCTCTTTTTCGAGACGGAAAGAAGTACCATAAAGCTGCGCATCAGCCCCTGGGAAATGGTTATTTATCTGGACAAAGAGGAACTTACCCGCCAGCAGATCCGGGATCACAATGTTGATCAGAAATATAAGGCTATCCCGCTGGGGTTCAGCACGGATACAGATGGTCATCCCACAGACTGCTTTGATACGTGGTACATGTATGCCGATGAAGCATTTTACGGATTTGGGGAGAAATTCAATGCCTTTAATCAGCGGGGCAGGTCGATTACAATATGGCAGAGGGATGCCCAGTCCACCAATTCGGACGTATCGTACAAGGGAATGCCCTGTTTTATGAGCAGTATGGGGTACCTGGTTTTGCTGAATACTTATTCCCGTACTCATTTTAACATGGGCATGAGTTCCCACGTCTCCTACACCATGGAAGCCGAGGACTCCTGCCTGGATTACTATGTATTTATGAACCGGGATTATAAGGAACTGCTTTCAGATTATACTGCCTTCAGCGGACGTTCTCCCATGATCCCCCGATGGGCCTTTGGTTTCTGGATGTCACGGATGAGCTATATGACCCGGCAGGAAGTGGAAGAAATCGTCACACAGATGGAAAAATTCGGCATGTCTGTGGATGTAATTCACATCGATGCCTGGGGAGACGGCTTTCGGGCAGACGGGTCCCGGGATCTGCTCTGCTTTGATGAGGAGCGGTTTCCGGATCCGGAAGGGATGATCCGATGGCTGCGGGAGCGCGGGATCCATCTGTCTCTCTGGATGTTTCCCTACATCAATGCCGCAGTCAGCAACCCTGAGACCGGTGAAGATTCCAGCCAATATCCCTGCCTTTTGCATATGAAGGAACGGGGATTTCTGGTCAAAAATCCGGAGGGTGAGGATTATGCCTTCACGCCTGGTGAGGGAGATGCCGGCCATGCTGTTTATGCGCTGGATTTCACAAATCCTGAGTTCGCCGCTTATATGAAAGAGCGGGTGAAGCGTCTGATGCGCATGGGTGTTGGCGTTATCAAGACTGATTTTTCCGAGGAGATTCCGGAGGATGCTGTTTTCCATGACGGGACGACCGGGCGTCAGAGCCACAACAGATATCCTCTTCTCTACGCAAAGACGATCTACGAAGCCTCACGGGAAGCAAAGGAAGAGATGGGAGAGAAAGCGCTTCTGTGGGGCCGTTCAGGTTATGCCGGGTCTCAGAATTATCCCGCGAACTGGGCGGGCGACTCCTCTGCAGGACTGAACAATCTGAGTGCGATTCTGAACGGAGGGCTGAATCTGGCGATGTCCGGCATCTCCTTCTGGGGATTTGACATCGGAGGTTTTTACAACTGCGATTATACCGGAAAGCGAGTGATACCGGACGATGAATCCTATATCCGTTCTGTTCAGATGGGCCTTATGAGCCCTCTTTCCAGAAGCCATGGGCAGTCTACACCGCGTGAGCCATGGGTCTTCTCTGAGGAGGCACAGGCTGCTTTCCTGAAGATCAACAGGCTGCGCTACCGGCTGCTTCCCTACATCTACAGCGTCGCTTACGAAACGCACTACTTCGGGTTTCCCATGATGCGGCCGATGCTGCTGGAGTTTCAGGATGATTACAATGTCCGGAACATCAGTACCCAGTATATGCTGGGCGATGCGCTGCTGGTGGCCCCTGTTTTTGACCAGAAGGTGCATCGGATCTATCTGCCGGCTGGAAGATGGCTGGAGATCGACAGCATGGAGCTGGTTGAAGGCGGCCGCTGGATCATTGCCGACAAGCAGCTGGACAGGATTCCGCTGTATCTGCGGGAAAACTGTGCCCTGCCTGTTTTTGCGGAAGCGCCGCTGCACATTGAAGACAGGAATTTTGCCGGCTACGATCTGATCCTGAACCTCAAAGACCGGTTGGAGAAGCGATTCTACGATGACAATTTTGAAGGGACACTTCGTGCCGAGATCCGGGATGGAGAGGCTCACGTAGAGACGGACCTGCCCGTCCGGGAAATTTACATTTATTAAGGAGACAGGGGACGGTTCTCTGTCTCCTTTTTTTGAATTTTCTGAAAAAAGAGACAGAGAACCGTCCCCTGTCCCCGGGGCATCTTAAGAT
>CACZPF010000533.1 GCA_902782975.1 uncultured Lachnospiraceae bacterium | reverse complement strand
TGTCTGCGATGCGCGGCAAAATGATTCCGATCCTGTTTTTGCGCCCGCGGCTCCCCGGAAGGGCGCCCGGCGCATCAAAAGTAAGTATAGCAGAAAGCAGAGGAAAATGAAAGATATTAAGAAACCGTTCACATCACCGGAAAAGGGAAGAACAATAGTTGCGGGATAAAGGAATTATTGCTATTCTTAGCTTGACTGGAACACTTGATCAGACTGAAGAAGATAGTAGGATGGTAATTCGGATGAATGAGCTATTGATTGCGGTAAATGCTGTATTTCCTTTTTTATCATATCTGCTGCTGGGGGGAGCCGCAAAAAAAGCAGGCGTTGTTGATGATGATTTTCTGCAGAAGCTCAACACATTGTCTTTCCGCGTTTTCTTTCCTTTTCTCGTTTTTTCGAACATCTATCGTGTTGATATAACGGGTCTGGGCCGTGGAATCTACATTGGGCTGTGTATGGGTATTTCACTGGCCATTCTGATCGGTTCGTGGATCGTTGTTCCGAAACTGGTGAAGGACAGGAGCAGAGCTGTGGTCATTATTCAGGCACTGTACCGGGGAAACGCGGTACTGTTTTCCATACCGCTGGCCACGAGCCTGTTTGGAGATGCCGGCGCTCAGGCAGCCAGTCTGCTTGCAGGCGTTATGGTACCCTTTTTTAATATGCTTGCAGTTATTCTGCTAGAAGCGTTTCGCGGCGGAAAGGTCTCTGTCAGGGACCTGATCCGAAAGCTGTTTGCCAATCCGCTGATCGCGGCGGCTCTTCTGGGTCTTGCCCTGGCCGTTTCTCCGTGGACTCTTCCGCAGATCTTTCGCGGACCGGTGTCTACGATTGCTTCCATGGGTGTTCCGCTGTCCATGTTCGCGCTTGGCGGCAGGATGAAAATAAGCAGCTACAGAAAAAATGCCCGGGTGCTGATACTGGTGAGCATACTCCGCCTGGTTCTGTTTCCCGCGCTGTTCCTTCCGCTTCTGCTGCTCCTTAACCTTTCCGTGGAGGAATGGTTCTCCATATTCCTGGTCCTGTCTGTATCGGTGGCTTCATCATCCTTTGCCATGGCAGCTAATATGGGAGGAGATGGAGAACTGGCAGGGGAATTAGTCGCAGCGACAACCATGTTTTCTCTGCCGGCATTGTTTTTGTGGCTGGTCTTTTTGCAATCTGCCCATATTCTTGTGCTGTGACGGTTGCGAATACCATAATTATAATAATACTTAAGTACCGGAGATCCCCGGAGCGCTGCAGCAGTCCCGGGAGGATCTCCTTTTTTTTACGTGGGTTTTCCGGGACTAACCAGGATAAATATATAACTGAAAGTTATTGATTGCTGAAAAAACGAAAATAGACATATGCGAAGGGGAAGATTATACTGGTTTCATCAGATATATAAAATCCATAAAAACATTTCGTTTACATGAAATTTCATGGCTATTATACCTATTCTTTGACATACCTCAGTGAATTCTGCTGTAACATATCACCCGGTTTTTTGTATGGAAAGCCTTTGGAACGGCTGACCAATTCATAGCGTCTGGTAATCCTTTTCTGATATATAACTGGTACGAAAATTGTGCGTGACTGCGGATTTGCAGTAAAAATATACCACCCATAATATTTTTGAAGAAAGGCAGGTCAAGAAATGATGAAAAATGTAAAACTGTTTCTCGCTCTCGCAGCAATGACTGTGACAGTTGCTGCCGCCGGAACGGCGCTGGCATCTGATGTTGATTACACACAGGGCAATTCTTACACCATCCGTATCGCTTCTTCTTCTCCGACAACTGAGTTTGAAGGTGAGGGTACTACATCTCTGGGCATGGGCGTCAACTACTTCATCCGCGAGATCGAAGCAAGAACCGGCGGCCGTGTGACCGCGCAGGTCTTCCCGGATGGCCAGATCGCTTCTTCCACACAGGAGTATATCGGTGGACTGCAGAACGGCGCTTTCGATATCGGCATCCTGAACTGCGGCTCCTGGGCTGACTATACGCCGGCTTTTGCAGGATTGAATGTTCCGTATCTGTATTTTGATTATGACGATGCGTATGCCGTACTTGACTCCGAGATCGGACAGGATTGGAAGGATCGCGCGCAGCAGGATACACAGACGATCCCGCTTGCATACTTTGACATCGGTTTCCGTCAGCTGACATGCCAGAATGAAGTGCATTCTCCGGATGACCTCAAAGGCGTTAAGATCCGTACCATGCCCGATCCGATCCAGATCGCCTGCTGGGAAGCTCTTGGCGCAGCAGTAACACCGGTTGCTTATTCCGAACTGTATACTGCTCTTCAGCAGAAGATGGTAGACGCACAGGAGAATCCGCCTTCGAATATCGCTTCTTCCAAAGTATACGAACTGCAGAACTACATGGTTATGACAAACCATAACTTCACAGTTACCGTTCCGGCAGCCAGCCCGATCTTCTGGAATAATCTGTCCGATACGGATAAAGAGCTGATCCAGACCCTGATGATCGAAGCACAGAACCTTGGCCGTGAGAACACAGAGAAACTGGTTGACGGTTTCCTTGAGATCATCAAGACTCATTGCGAAATTATCGAGCTGAGCACCGAAGAACTGATGGCGTTCCAGGATAAAGCCAAGAGCGTATGGCCGATGATCGAAGAGCAGATGGGTTCGGATGCTTACAACAAGCTGATCGACTTCGTGGCTGATTATCAGGCGAACAAATCATGATCGTGCCTTAAGGCGTACTGACACACAGGACGGTCAGGCATTTACAGGAGCCGGGACCAATTGAATGGAACCCGGCTCATTTTATGTCCGGTTAAGCCGGATATGAGCATATTTAGCAAGACGGAGGTTTTGTAATGAAAGACGGGAAATTTGATCTTCGTACCTTCCTGGATAACATCGAATTGTATGTGGCAGCGATCTGCTTTATCGCTCTGACAATCATGCTGACCGGGCAGGTTATAAGTCGTTATGCGTTAAAACATTCCATCACATGGATGGAAGAGGCGGCAACCATTCTTTTTGTCTGGATGATCTATCTCGGCGTTTCCGCAGCCGTGACAAAGCGGAAACATCTGCGTATAGATTTCCTTCTGGACATGATGCCTTTCAAGATCAAACGGGGCATGCTGATTGCTTCAAATATTATCTTTGCTCTTTTCAACATTTATGTGAGCTTCATCATGTTCAATGTCATTAAGCTTCTTGGCACCAGCCAGACAACGATGCTTCATATTCCGCAGCGGCTTGTGTATTCCATCATTCCTCTGGGCATCCTGCTCAGCGTTATCCGTCTGGTGGAGGATACCATTAAGCTGATGAAGGAAGATGAGAGCAATCTGGGCACATCCAAACCGTCCATGGATCTGGACGAATGTGAACAGATCTACCTGCGCAAACAGGCAGAGATGAAGGGAAAGAAAGGAGGAAACAAGTAATATGGCAACCGGGTTAATGTTTGTAATCATGTTCGCCCTGATGTTCCTGGGCGTTCCGATCGCAGTATCTATTTTTATCGCGCTGTTTGCGCTCCTGACCATGAATCCGGTAACGACTCCGAACTTTGTAGCTCAGTCGCTGTATTCCGGTGTCGCCAGTTTTACCAACCTTGCTCTCCCGTTCTTTATGATCTCCGGTACCATCATGGAGACCGGCGGTCTGTCCAAGCGCCTGGTTAAGGTTGCTAATTCCCTGGTTGGCGGCGTGACTGGTTCCCTGGGTATGGTAACCATCATTGCCTGCATGTTCTTTGGCGCGGTTTCAGGTTCTGCTCCTGCTACCGTAGCTGCTATTGGTGCCATTATGATCCCCATGATGGTACAGGATGGATATAACAAGTATTACGCAACCGGTCTGACTTGCTGCGCAGGCGGTCTTGGCGTCATTGTTCCGCCTTCTTATCCGATGGTACTGTACGGCGTGACCTGTAACCAGTCGGTAGGTTCCCTGTTTATCGCAGGTCTTGGTCCGGCGCTCGTTGTGGGCGGCATTCTGATGGTCATCAACTATGTCTACTGCAGGAAGCACGGACTGAAGGGAGATAACCATTTTGACATCAAAGAAGTCGGAAAATCTCTCTGGGATGCCAAGTGGGCGCTGGTTATGCCAGTCATTATTCTGGGAGGTATTTACGGCGGTTTCTTCACCGCGACGGAAGCTGCGGTCGTAGCCGCGGTTTATGGTATTATCGTTGGACTGTTCCTGTACCGTGAGCTGAAGCTGAAACGGCTCTGGGAGATATTCCGCGACAATGCAGCGTTTATCGCAGGTACCATGTTCGTTATGGCGCCGGCAAAAGCAACCGGTTCCATCTTCGCTTATCTGAACATCACGAAGATCATCAGTAACTTCCTGTTCAGCATTTCTACGAACTACTATGTAGTACTGTTCATGATCTTCATTATCCTGTTTATCGTGGGTATGTTTGTTCAGACCACACCGGCTATCGTTATTCTGGCTCCGACGCTCCTTGCGGTCGTGCAGCAGGTTGGCGTGGATCCCATTCACTTTGGTATCATCATGACGCTGGCTCTCGCCATCGCTTTTGTTACACCGCCGGTGGCGCTCAACCTGTTTGTGGGCTCCTCCATGACAGGTATCAGTATTGATAAGATCACCAAGGCAGCTTGGCCGTTCCTGATCGGTCTGATCATCGCGTTCTTCGTTGTAGCATACTGTCCGCCCATTTCGCTGGCGCTGCTGGGGAGATAAGAAACATTCATTTGTCCGGAAGAACGAGGATATGGATTTTTTGGGGGAAATGAAATGAAAATTACAAAAGTAGATGTACTGCATCTTAAAACGAACCTGAAGAAGGGACACTGGCGTCCGATCGTTTGCCGTATCTATACGGATGAAGGCATTTACGGTGACGGTGAGGCAGCCCTGGCGTATGGTGAAGCGCAGATTGCTGCTTACGGAATTGTTCAGAACTTTGCAAAACTGATTATTGGCATGAACCCGCTGGACACGGAGATCATCTGGGATAAGCTGTATCGTACCACCTTCTGGGGACAGAATGGCGGTCCTGTGATCTTCGCCGGCATTAGCGCCATCGATATCGCACTGTGGGACATCAAAGGAAAATACTTTAATGTTCCTGTATATCAGCTTCTTGGCGGCAAACGCCGTGATAAACTTCGCGCTTACGCCTCCCAGCTCCAGTTCTCCTGGACGGATCAGATCGTTCCGCAGAGAACGCCTGAGGATTATGCCCGGGAAGCCAGAAGAGCAGTAGAAGAAGGGTATGATGCCATCAAAATTGACTTCTTTACATTCAAGCCGGATGAGGGCAACTACAATGATCTGGACCGCATCGGCCTGCTTTCTCCGGGTTATCTGGACATGTATGAAGAGAGAGTACGCGCTGTCCGGGAAGCTGTTGGGCCTAAGGTGGATATCATCATTGAGAACCATTCCTTTACAGATTCGCAGTCTGCCGCTCAACTGGGCAATCTGGTGAAAAAGTACAATATTTTCTACTTCGAAGAGCCCAGTACTCCCACGCCGCAGCTGTCCCGCTGGGTGCATGAGGAGACAGGCCTGCCGATCGCCAATGGTGAACGTATATACACACGGTGGCAGTACATCGAATACTTCAAGGAAAATGCCATTCAGGTGATCCAGCCGGATGTAGGCACATGCGGCGGTATTACAGAGATCAAAAAGATCTGTGACATGGCCTATACCTTTGACGTCGGAGTACAGGTACACGCCTGCGGCAGCCCGCTTTCAACAGCAGCTGCACTGCACCTGGAGTGCGCTATCCCGAACTTCGTCATCCATGAGCACCATACATACGCGCGTTCTGAGTACAACCGCGAACTGTGCATTTATGATTATCAGCCGGTGGATGGCAAGTTCTCGGTACCGGATCTGCCCGGCCTTGGACAGGAGCTGTCCGAAGTGGCGTTCAGAAACTGCGACATGGTGACGATTCAGTAAATGAACAGTTCAGTGAACTCATATAAATGGCACATTTTTCAGAATGGAGGTATGCACATGAAGATTACAAAGGTTGATGTATGGATCCTGGATGCGGGTGAACAGAAAG
>CACZPF010000532.1 GCA_902782975.1 uncultured Lachnospiraceae bacterium | reverse complement strand
CTTCGCATCCATGACGGTATAACGGAAATGGATGTGGAGAGCCTGATCGCTCAAAACATTGAACCGATCAGGCCTGGAAGAACCTTTGCTCGCCAACATAGATTTAAACTCCCATTCAGCTTCTGTTATCGAAGATAGCGATAACAAAAGACTCCACACAATATATCTTACATCATTCACGGGACGGTTGCATCATTTTTTTTAAGAAATATGCGTACTGTCTGTTTGCCATGCCCTTTTTTCATTCTATTCTAAAATTTTTCGCCCCAAATGGAAGGAACCTTTCTGGTAATGCAGTATTTAGTGTGGTGAGCACGCCGTTATCCAGCTTTTCCACCTGGCACTTTGCTTAAGTTCAATTGATTATTCCCGTATTTTCGTAATTATCTGCCCTTTCTTGCTTAAGTTAATGACATTGGCCGTGAATAGTAACTACAGGGAGAAAGGAGTACATATGAATAAAAATCTGTTTCCGGACGGTACTGAGATCCCCCTCTGGTTCAGTGAGGTCCCCGCAGTATCTCTGGAAAATTATAAAAACCAATACAGACTCGACCAGTTTGGGATCCTTCCGGACGGGACGGTACAGACTGTCAGGATCCAGGCCCTTATAGATAAGGCTGCCCGGGAGGGCGGCGGGGTACTGGTGGTCCCGGAGGGATGCTTCGTTTCCGGCGCCCTGTACTTCAGACAGGGAGTGGATCTTTGTATAGAAAAGAACGGTATGCTGAAGGGCAGCGATGATCTTCTGGATTTCCCCCTGTGCCAGACGCGTATCGAAGGCCAGAACTGCCTGTATTTTCCCGCCCTTATCAATGCAGAAAATCTGGACGGCTTTACCATTTTCGGAGAGGGCACTGTAGACGGAAACGGTCTTCACTTCTGGCAGGATTTCTGGCTCAGAAAAGAATGGAATCCCAGATGTACCAACAAGGACGCCCAGCGTCCCAGGCTTGTGTTCCTGTCCCACTGTACCAATGTGCTGGTGACCGGCGTTACCTTTCAGAATTCACCCTTCTGGACAAATCACCTGTACAAATGCCAGTACGTAAAATATATCGGCTGCCGGATGCTCTCCCCGGTTTCTCCTGTGAAGGCTCCCAGTACCGACGCCCTGGATATTGACGCCTGCCAGGATGTGCTGGTGAAAAACTGCTACATGGCAGTAAATGACGACGCGGTTGCTTTAAAGGGCGGAAAAGGCCCCTGGGCGGACGAGGATCAGAAAAACGGCGGCAACGAGCGGATCATCATAGAGGATTGCGAATATGGCTTCTGCCATGGCTGCCTTACCTTCGGATCAGAATCCATCTATGACCGCAACATTATCCTCCGCAACATCCGTGTGGGAACAGGCTATAATATGCTGTGGATGAAGCTTCGTCCCGATACTCCTCAGCATTATTCCTATGTGCTGGTCGACAACATTCAGGGAAAGGCCGCCAATTTCCTGAATATCAATCCCTGGTCACAGTTTTTTGACCTTCAGGGGAGAACAGATCTGCCTGTTTCTCTCTGTGACCATGTGACCATACAGAACTGCAGCTTCACCTGCGATACATTCTTTAATGTACAGGCCGATGAAGAACATTATCATCTGCAGGACTTTTCCTTCCGTAACCTGGTCATCGAAGCCGCGGATACCTCCTTTGACCAGAACATGATAGAGAACATGAGCGCTGAAAATATACAGCTCACCAAAAAGGATGTCATCGATTATCCTGACGCAGTAACGACCCTTAAGGAAGACAATTCCATCATCAATTAAAAACCGTCAGATCCTGTGCAAAGGGCAGGTGAATATCTCCTTATCATCTTTTCCCGCGGAATCGATGCATCACATGGCACAGATGAGGACATCCGTAATTCACAAAACCGCAATATGCGTCAGACGAAACAGCACCGCCTTATACAGGCGGTGCTGTTGTGTCTCCGATTACCAGCGACAGAGGAATCATAATATTCTGCCGCTTTGTTTTTTCCGGCTCATAGATCTGTTTCAGAAGCTCGCGGAACATGATGGATACTATCTCATCTGCCCGGGATTCTACCCTCGTCTGCTCCTGATTTACCAGAGTCCCTTTACTGTAATACTCAATATTAACATAAGAAATATCCCGCGGGATCTGAAGATTCAGTTCCTGTGCTGCCATCATCAGTGAAGTCCGCATGGCGCTTGATACGATAAAGGCGCCGGGCCTGTTCTCATCTGTCAGAACCTTTCTCCAGATGTTCAGGACCTCTGTTTCCGTCGCCCGACTGGGCACCATGAATTCCGAGACCGCATCCGTATCAAATTTTTCTTCCTTACAGAACTGTTTTACACTGTGCCTGCGCGCATCCTCTACTACACTGGCGTCTGTAGGAACCATAATCCCTATTTTTTTATGCCCGATCTGCTTCAGATATTTAAGACTGTCATACATAGCCTTTTCATGATCCGATGCCACAAAGTTGTAATCTGTAAAATTTTCGATCTGTCCGGCACAGATATATGGAATACCTGCTTCCTCAAATTCCATAAAAAACATGTCCTTTGGGTCCAGGTCAAAAATCATATAGCCATCCACGATCGATGACGCAAGTTCTTTCAGAAAATGGATCTCGTCTTTGGCAACCTTACTTCCCCGGGAATAGATCAGCATCTTATAATCCTCTGCCGCGGCTATTTTTTCTGCGGCATGAAAGACCGTAGGATAATATAAAGAATCATATACCCTGGTGAGGTTTCCCGGTATAATAAGACAAAGTGTTCTGCTCTTACTTTTATTGGAAAGTCTTCTGGCGCTTAGATTGGGAACATATCCCAGGCTCCGGATCGTCTTTTCGATCTGCTGCCTGGTCTCATAAGACATTTTTTCGTATCTGCCATTCATGTAATTTGAAACAGTAGATTTGGAAACATGAGCCTCCCGGGCCACATCTGCTATAGTAATATTCATGGCTGTAATCCGTTTTCAAAATATTTTAGTAAATCATTCTGGTGGTTTACTAAACAAAGCATATCTGTTTTTACACAAAATTGCAACAGTAATCGAAAAATATCCAGAAATCGCCCCCGTGAAAAATCACTGCCTGTTAAAAAGATCTATTCTCCAAAAACCTTTCTGGCCATTTCATATTCCTCTGACCAGTCAAGATCCTTATAAATTGCCGCTCTTGGATCTGTATTGATAAAATCCACAAGTCTGTCAAGAGTTTCTTTTGGCCAGTAGTCGATGTCGATGTCGGCAGTCTGATAAATTCCCTGTTTGATCATTTCAAACCCGAACAGGTCCTTACAATGGGACTTTTCTGCAGAATCAATAACCCTACGCACCATATGAGCCGGAACAAAGAGAACGCCTTCTCCGTTTCCTATAACCACATCCCCGGGCAGGCAGACTGCATTGCCAATCTTTACAGGAACATTAAACCCGCTCATGCAAAAATCCTTAATGGGGGTCGGATCCATTCCCCTGAAATACAGCTGGATCCCATCGATCTGAAGGATCTGCTCCAGATCGCGGATACCTCCCCAGATCACAGCTCCGCCGGTTTTCGTGCTGTTTCGGATCGCTGTAGAAAGGTTTCCGCCCACATAGGTTCCTTCTTTTACCTTATCAAACATATCGGAAACCACCACGTCGCCCTCTACCAGGCTGTCAACGATCCAGAGATTGTGAGTACCTCTGCGGCCTTCAGAATGTCCGATCTCCTCAACCACTTCAAACATATCCGGTCTGGAAGGCATATAAGAAGCTGTGACCGCTCTGCCCACAAGTTTTCTGTCCGGATGCAGAACCTTCAGATGTCCTTCAAACTGATTCTTATAACCAAACTGATCCAGCATAAACCAGCATTCTTCAAGGGTCATTCCACGGAGCTTCTCCAGGTCTTCATCGGATACTCTCGGTCTTCCGTCCGCAAAACGTTCCCCCTTCCATCGGGGGGTCATCTGAATAATATCTTCCTTTACATTAAAATGCATAATCTCTCCTTAACTCCAGCAACGGTCATGTGAATAATCATTATCCCACTCATTGGTCGGCGCCCAGGCTTGTGGATAGTCCGGATGAATGTGCGCCAGAAGCACCTCTTCATTCCATTCCTCGATTCCAAATCCCGGAAGATCCGAAACTGTAATAAAGCCACGATCAATAATAGGAGCCTTTGGACCCTTCTTGACCATATCATCCCACCATGGAATATCTACTGAATGGAATTCCTGTACCAGGAAATTCTCTGTAGCTGTGGCAACGTGTGCGGCCGCCAGAGCTGAAATGGGAGTTTCTGCCATGTGGATCGCCATTGCCACGCCGTAATCCTGAGCCATATCTCCCAGTTTTTTAAGTTCCATTACGCCGCCCACCGTAAGAATATCCGGATGGATCACAGAAACGCCGCCTGCCTCAAGAAGGGGGCGGAAGTTTTCGTGAAGATAAATATCTTCACCGGTACAGATCGGTATCGCACAGGAAGAAGCAAGTCGTGCATACTGACTGGTCAGCTGCCAGGGGATCATATCCTCCATCCAGGCAATATTATATTTTTCGACTCTTTTTGCCAGCTTAATACAGGACTCAACTCCGATATGGCCAAAATGATCGATGGCCAGAGGAACTTCATAGCCGATCACGTCTCTGACTTCCTTCACATACTGCTCCAGAATATCAAAGCCATGTTCTGTCACCTGGATTCCGGTGAAAGGATGGGGGATGTTCTGGTTGTCGTACCAGCGGTTTCTCTGGAAACGTTCAGCCTCATTAAGGCTTCTGGGAATCGCATTATAATTTTCTGATGATTCCTTCAGCTCCTGCACGAAACCAAGGGGTGCCGACAGGGCTCCCGGCTCATCATAGAGAAGGTCGATGCCAAGATCCATCTTAAGGAAGGTAAATCCTTTTTCCATCCTCAGCTTCAGTGCTTTTCCCATATCTGTCCCGGTATGTTTTCCTTCCACATCTGTATCCGCATAGCAGCGTACTTTATCACGGAATTTTCCACCCAGCATCTGATAGACCGGTATCCCATAAGCTTTACCGGCCAGATCCCAGAGGGCCATCTCAATGGCGCAAACGCCGCCGCCCTGCCGGGCATGTCCACCAAATTGTCTGATCCTGCGGAAAATCTTATCAATATTGCAGGGGTTTTCACCAAGGATCCTGCTCTTTAATTCCAGAACAAAATTTCTGGAACCACCATCGCGCACCTCGCCATATCCTACAAGGCCCTGATTTGTGTATATCTTGACAAGGGTACAATGCATAGGTGCTCCGACAATATCCATTACTCTCAGATCAGTAATTTTCAGTTCAGAAGGACGGGAAGCCGTTCTGACATTACCAAGAAGCTGTTCGTATTTATCTTCCATTTTTACCTCTTTCCTGACCCATCTTAAGCAGGTCATTACGGTAGATTTGAAACACAGTTTCAGGTTTTTCAATATATACAGTTTCAGTTTTTAAATATATACAGTTTCTGTTTTTAAATATATATCATTTCTGTTTTT
>CACZPF010000531.1 GCA_902782975.1 uncultured Lachnospiraceae bacterium | reverse complement strand
TTGTTTGCTGAAAAAAAGCCAGGGATAGGAAACGATATGCAACGCTCGTTCCAGCCATCATTGTTTGCTGAAAAAAGCCAGGGACAGGAAACCATATGCAACGCTCGTTCCGGCCATCATGGTTGCTGAAAAAAACAGCGATAGAAACAACAAGCAGCGCCCGTCCCTGTCATCACTGTAGCAGCAAAAACGCCAGGGGATAGGAAGTAACATACTACGTTTGCTTTTGCCGCCACTTTCGCAGCGAAGACACCATCGAATAGGGTTTATATAAATACCGCGTTCGAACCTGCCGTCATTGGCATGTGAAAACGCCATGAAAGAGGATAACATGGAAGAAATCTACATTGAACATGGGGGAACCCCGGTTACTCAGGATGAAATGGAACAAGCCATTGATACCTTAATTTCCGCCTCCGGACGGCTTTCCCGGGTATTGATTATTCCGCCGGATTATACCAGAAGCCATTCATACGCCGGAGAGTTCACCAAAATTCTTTATCGGAAGCTTTCCGGGACGGCGTCAGTTGACATAATGCCAGCGCTCGGGACACACATGGAGATGAGCAAAGAGGAAAAGGAGGCTTTTTTCGGAACTGACATTCCGGAGAGTGCCTACCTGGTGCATCATTGGCAGACAGATACGATAAAGCTCGGGACTGTACCATCTTCCGTCAACTCCGAAATCAGCGGCGGCCTGTTCGACGAAGACATCGAAGTGGAAATCAACCATAGATTAATAGATGGCGGTTATGACCTGATTTTCTCCATCGGGCAGGTCGTGCCTCACGAAGTAGTCGGGATGGCCAACTATTCAAAGAACCTTTTTGTAGGGCTTGGCGGCAGGAGCATGATCAACAAATCCCATATGCTGAGTGCCATCTGCGGGATGGAAAAATGTCTCGGTGTGATGGATTCTCCCGCACGTAAGCTGTATGATTACGCTCAGCAGCATTTTATTGACGGAAAGATTCCACTTGTGTATATCCAGACAGTAACGAAGCAGAATGCGCAAGGCTGTGTTGACCTCTGCGGTGTATTTATCGGCAGTTCCCGTAAGCCATTTGAAAAAGCATGCAGGCTTTCTCAGCAGTTAAACATCACCTATCTGGACAGACCTGCCAAAAAGGTCATTGCATATCTCGACCCTAAAGAATTAAAAACGACCTGGGTCGGAAACAAAGGAGTCTACCGTACCAGGATGATCGTAGCAGACGGTGGAGAACTGCTTCTGTTGGGACCTGGTATCCAGGCTTTTGGCGAAAATGAAGAAATGGATGAAATGACCCGGACCATCGGCTATACCGGAACGCCGAGAATTCTCGGACTGTACCGTCAGGGAAAAGTATTTGCCGGAAAAATGATGAGTGCAGCACATCTGATCCAGGGCTCTTCGGAAGGCCGGTTTACCATTACTTACGCAACCAACAAAGAACTGATGAGCGAAGATGAGATCCGTGGCGTCGGCTATAACTGGGCTGACTATCAGGAAACAGTAAAACGATATGATCCGGAAAAACTGAAAGAAGGCTGGAATACGATGCCCGACGGAGAAGAAATCTATTTTGTCGGCAAGCCGGCGCTCGGACTCTGGAAACTGGAATCACAAAAATAGAACAACATGGTGGGCAGTGGTCCATTTATCTAATGTGTTTCGATCAAACAGATAAAGAATTCACTGCTGTCTCAAGGTGTAGATTAAAAGAGGCTCAATCCAGAAATATAAAGGATTGAGCCTTTTTACATCGCTTGTTTCAGCCAAGGCTGTATAAGTCTTTGTAGAAATCGGGATAGGAGATGTTTACACAGTCGGCGCCTTCAATCGTGAGCGGTCCTTCAGAGATGAGCCCGGCGACAGCCAGAGACATGGCAACGCGGTGGTCAAGGTGAGAATCTATGACAGCGCCGTGAACCGGCCTGCCTCCATGGATCGTCATACCATCGTCGGCTGCCTGAATATCCACACCCATCTTGGAAAGATTCTCCGTCATCACGGCAATACGGTCAGACTCCTTTACCTTAAGCTCTGCTGCATCACGGATCACAGTTGTACCCTCAGCAAAAGCAGCCAGAACGGCCACCATGGGAAGCTCGTCGATAAGTGTCGGAATCAAAGCTCCTTCCACGGTAGTTCCGTGAAGACTGCTGCTGCGCACCAGAAGATCTGCCGTAGGTTCTCCGTCAAGATTTACATTAAGAAGGGTTATGTCACCGCCCATAGCCTGGCATACTTTAAGAAACCCGTCCCGTGTTGGATTAATGCCGACATTACGGATCAGGATCTCACTGCCCGGCACAAGAAGACCTGCAGCAATAAAGTATGCGGCAGAAGAAATATCTCCCGGAACATTGACCTCTCTTCCAATCAGTCGAGGCTCCGGCAGAATAGCAGCGGTAAGGCCGTTACTTGTCACATCTGCCCCAAAATAACGAAGCATGATCTCCGAATGATTTCTGGAAAGGGCAGGTTCTGTCACACTGGTTTCCTGATCGGCATAAAGTCCGGCTAAAAGGACACATGATTTCACCTGAGCAGAAGCAACAGGAGAGCTATAATGAATGCCCTTCAGCTTTTTACCATGAATGAGAAGAGGAGCGCAATCATTTCCAAACTCACTGGAAATATCAGCACCCATGAGATGAAGCGGAGTCAGGATCCGTTTCATTGGACGACGCTGAATCGATGCATCTCCTGTCAGACGGCTGCTGAATGTTTGTCCTGAAAGAATTCCGCTGATCAGGCGGATCGTAGTTCCACTGTTGCCAACGTCCAAAGTACCGGACGGTGCGGTCAATCCGTAAAGTCCTTTACCGCGGACAACAACCTCTGATCCCTCCTGACTGATATCAATTCCCATGGAGCGAAAGCAGCCGATCGTAGAAAGACAGTCAGCCCCATTTAAGAAATGATGGATCCGGGTGGTTCCCTCAGAAAGAGCCCCGAACATGACCGCTCTGTGAGAAATGGACTTATCACCCGGAACTGAGATTTCTCCTTTTAATGATAATACCTGTTTGATGTCCATAATAAAAACCTCATATTGACTGCCGGAAGCAGTCTGTCGTATGTAGTGGCAAATATACTGCTAAATACTATGCCCAGAATGCTGACAAATACTTTGTCAAATTAGGTATCTGACCTTACAGATAATGTACGGCCAGTTTACGTTCTCTCATGAATTATATAGTTTCGTCTGATGAGTAATTCCCGGGCGTGCTGCATGGCTGCTTCTTCATAGAACTCTATCTTCAGGACACCTTGTTCAAACTCCCGGTTATGAATAATTCCGATATTTTTAATATTGATCTTGTCCAGTGCCAGGATGGTAGCTACTGTTGCGATACCGCCCGCTTCGTCTGCAATTTCGATATACAGCATATACAGTTTCTTCAAAAGTCCGTTATCTGTAACATCAATTGAATCACGATAGTCTCTGGACGAAGCAAACATATTATAAATACTGTCGGAATCTCTATTGTCTACATAGGTCCGGACTCTGATAAGCGAACGGATATATTCATCCAGCATAAATGAAATATTTGCCTGGTTTTCCAGACAGATCTGCTGCCACATGACAGGAGAAGACGAAGCGATCCTTGTTATATCCCGGAACCCGCCGGCGGCGATCGTCTTCATATAGCCTTCATCATTATCAAGATCCTTAACCAGATTTACAAGAGAAGAAGCAATCAGGTGCGGAAGATGACTGACACCAGCTGTCATAAAATCATGTTCCTGGCAGGTGACGACCATCGGGATCGCCCCCATGGACCGGACAAGTTCTGTAAAATCTGAAAGCCTGTTGATCGGCAGATCCTCTCCCGGAGTGATCATGTAATAAGCATTCTCCAGAATTTGTGCACTGGAAGAGGCAAAACCCGTCTTCTCGGACCCTGCCATGGGATGACCGCCTATAAAATGGTCAAGAAGTCCCAGTTCCCCTGCTTTTTTATGAATATTCTCCTTAACACTTCCAACATCAGTGATCACACAGTTTGCGTGAACCCTTTTCCCAAGAATATCCAGGTACAAAAGGTTAAATTCCACCGGAGCACACAAAAATAAATAGTCACAGGAAAGAAATGACGCATCCTTAACATCAGAAACGACACTGTCCAGAATCCCCTCTGAGAGAGCCTGCCCGAGAGACTCCCGATCCTGATCAAACGCGATCAGATGATAATCAGGATGAGCTTTTTTTATGGCTTTGGCAATCGAGCCGCCGATCAGACCAAGGCCCACAAAACCTATAGATTTCATAAAAACTCCCATGTATGAAATAAAATGGAAAGACCCTGTGCTTTCCTAAAGTCTCAATATTCCCATAAACATTGACGTTCTGCAAGGCATCAATAAATGACAAACTCTCAATGGTCCATAAGGCATCAATAAATGATAAATCCTCAATGGTCCATAAGGCATCAATAAATGATAACCCTTCAATGGTCCATAAGGCATCAATAAATGATAAACCCTCAATGATCCATAAGACCATAAAGTTCCATAAAGTCTCGCTGCTCCAGAAAAGCTGTTTTTCATTCTAAGAGATAGTCCTTGAAAAGTCAATTCTTCCTTAATTTTTGTCGGAGTTTAATTTTGTTCCGGCAAATGGCAACAAAAAAATGCGGAAATTCAAAATAGATATGTATAAAATACTTGAATTCATCGCTCCTTTTTAGTAGAATAGAACCATCTATGAATTACAGGGAGGTAATCACACATGAATGTTTATAAAACTGGTCAGATCAGAAACGTAGTGCTGATGGGACATGGCAGCTGCGGCAAGACGACTCTTGTCGAGGCAATGGCAAATCTGTCTGGCATGACCACCCGTATGGGCCGCGTTGAAGATGGAAATACGATCAGCGACTTTGACAAAGAAGAGCAGAAGAGACATTTCTCCATTTCTACGACAGTCGTACCGATCCAGTGGAAAAAGGTAAAAATCAATATCCTTGATACACCGGGATACTTCGACTTTGTAGGTGAAGTGGAAGAAGCTGTATCTGCAGCAGATGCAGCCATTATTGTTATCTCCGGCAAGGCAGGCGTACAGGTAGGTGCCCAGAAAGCATGGAACCTCTGTGAAAAATATAAATTGCCCCGTATGATTTTTGTAACTGACATGGATCTTGATGATATCAATTATGGCCAGATCGTTGCTGATCTGACGGAGCTTTATGGTCAGAAGATCGCTCCCATCCATTTCCCGATCTATGAAAACAACAAGAATGTCGGATATGTAAATATCGTTAAGAAGGCAGCCCGCAAGTATGGTGATAAAGGCGCCAAGACAGAGTGCCCGGTTCCCGCAGATGTAGAAGGAACGCTGGAAGATTATCATAACACTCTGATGGAAGCTGTTGCTGAATCCAGCGAAGAGTTCATGGACCGCTATTTCGAAGGTGATGAATTCACCGTAGAAGAAGTTTCCAACGCTCTTTCCGCCAGTGTTCACGAAGGCAGCATGGTTCCTGTAAGCATGGGTTCTCCGGTTCTGTTACGCGGAGTTGCAAATCTGCTGGACGACATCGTAGAATTCTTCCCGAGCCCGGATATGCGTACAATTACCGGTACCAATACCAAGAGCGGCGAACCTTTCGAAGGCAACTATGATGACAGCAAGGCGAAGACTGCATATGTCTGGAAGACCATTGCAGATCCGTTCCTTGGAAAATATTCCTACATCAAGGTCTGCTCCGGCGTTATCACTTCCGATGATACTCTCTACAATGTAGAGCCCGGCGAAGAAGAACGTCTCAACAAGCTCTATGTTATGGAAGGCAACAAGCCGCAGGAAGTTCCGGAACTCCACGCAGGTGATATCGGCGCCATCGCCAAGCTGAACAGTGTTAAGACGGGCGATACCCTTGCCACCAAGGCTGAGCCGATCCAGTATCCGCAGGCTCATATCTCCACACCTTATACCTGCAAGAGATACAGTGCAGTCAAGAAGGGTGATGAAGATAAGATCGCTCAGGCACTTGGAAAACTTATGTCTGAAGACAACACTCTTCGCGTTGTCAATGATGGTGCAAACCGCCAGACACTTCTTTATGGCATCGGCGATCAGCAGCTGGATGTTGTTGTCAGCAAGCTTAAAGATCGTTATAAAGCAGATGTGGAACTCAGCAAGCCGAAGGTTCCGTTCCGTGAAACCATCCGCAAGAATTCCGACGTGGAAGGCAAACACAAAAAGCAGTCCGGCGGTCACGGCCAGTACGGTCATGTTAAGATGCGTTTTGAGCCTTCAGGCGATCTGGAGACCCCATATGTATTTGAGCAGGTCGTTGTCGGTGGTGCTGTTCCGAAGAACTACTTCCCGGCAGTTGAAAAAGGTATCCAGGAAAGCGTTCTCAAGGGACCGCTTGCCTCTTATCCTGTTGTTGGTGTAAAGGCAACACTTTATGATGGTTCCTATCATCCTGTAGACTCTTCTGAAATGGCATTCAAGACAGCTGCCATCCTTGCCTTCAAGAAAGGCTTTATGGATGCATCTCCGGTACTTCTTGAGCCGATCGTTTCCATGAAGGTTACTGTTCCGGATAAGTTTACCGGTGATGTAATGGGTGATCTTAATAAGCGCCGCGGCCGTGTTCTTGGTATGAATCCTGATCATCAGGGCAACACCATCATCGAGGCCGATGTTCCGCAGCTCGAGATCTATGGCTACTCCACAGACCTTCGTTCCATGACAGGCGGTTCCGGCGACTTTGAATACCAGTTCGCACGCTACGAGCAGGCTCCGTCCGATATCCAGCAGAAGGAAATCGAAGCAAGAGCAAATGCAGAGGAAGAAGAGTAATACTGGAAATACTTTTAATATAAGCTGATATAAACGGGTATAAAGCTGGTTTAAGTAGATATAAACGGATATAAGCTATTGTAAGCGGATATAAGCTATTGTAAGCGGATATAAGCTATTGTAAGCGGAAATAAGCTGTTATAAACGGTATAAGCTGATATAAGATTATATAAACAGATTTAAACTATTATAAACGGATATAAACGGATATAAAAGGATATAGGCAGGTACCAGCTGTACCGGCTGCTAAAAAAGAATGTCTGTTATAGCAAGCGAAAGCCAGATTTAATCAGCTTATAAAATCAAGTACAAGCATATATGCTTAAAACATATACAAGAAGCAGGGCGGGTCATATGCCCTGCTTTTTGCGTTAAGTCTGTTTCTTTTTTGTAGAAAATAGAAGATAAGTATGCTATGATAAACAGAAAATATCACTTATTTTCTTTGGAATCGGAGAAAAGACTATGAGATTTATTTCGGTTACGGAAACCGCCAAAAGATGGGGACTGGCTGAGCGCACTGTACGAGAATACTGTGCTGCAGGCAGAATTCCGGATGCTTTTATGACCGGAAAGACCTGGAATATTCCGGATAACGCGGAAAAACCAACTCGTAAAGAACGTGAAAAGAAAATTCCTGCAGATTTTCTAAGCAGGCTGAAATATGAAAAAGAGTATCGGATCCTGGATGGAATCTATGGAAGAATACAGGTGGAATTTGCCTATACATCAAACAAAATGGAAGGATGTCGCCTGACAAAAGATCAGGTACAGAATCTGTTCAGAAAGGGAGACATAACTGCCTCCGTGGATTCAATGAATTCCGGGGATGACCATACAGGAGAAGGAACTCAGTCGCTCAAAGCTGCAGACATCATCGAAACGATGAACCATTTCCACTGTGTGGATATCCTGATCGATCACATGAACCGGACAATGACGACATCCAACATAAAAAAGCTGCATTACATGTTTCGTTATGCAATCCCGGAGTGGTATATGATAGAAATGCCCGGAGAATACCGACTGGATGACACAATACGATCCGGTATTGTATCCGGAATTCCAGGACAAGCCGGGGAAGACGGTCCGGTAATCACCAGGGCAGCTGCGAGCGGTGTAGATGACAGCCCGATGATCACGAGAGCGTCCGTGAAAGATACAGAGGGAGATTTCAGGCGGGAAGAAGAGTCAGCCCATGATGCTGGTGCAAAAAACGAGAAGATTCCAGAGAATAACAGTCAGTCTCTGGAAGGAGAGCCATCTGGAGAAATGCAGGGAAATGGCATTATTCGCTTTGATATCAGAAAACCGGAAGTAAACGCTCCGGCGATGCTGAAATTGGATACGGGCATCCCCTTTGCCGAAGTCACAAGCAGTGGTCTGATAAGAAATGAGTCTAAAAAAGTACTTTCAGCAGGAAATAGCTCGAACCTGAATGAAAGTTCGGCGGAAGACGTTTTCGCAGAAGCGGATTCTGAATCACCAGTCACAGAAATGAATTCCGCAGCACCAGCCACAAGAACGGGTTCCGCAACACCAGTCACGGGAGAGAGTTTCG
>CACZPF010000530.1 GCA_902782975.1 uncultured Lachnospiraceae bacterium | reverse complement strand
GCATAATCCTCCTGGGGATACTCGATCACGGTGGAATTGGAATATACTTCGTTCCATCCAAGCTGCATCTTCATGTTCTCCAGAGTACTTTCGTACAGTTCATTGACCTGCTGACGAACAAGTTCTCTGTACTCTTCAACCGTATCCACCTCTGTATTTTCAGCTACCCATGCATCTGTCAGTTCCGGAGCCCGGCTGAAGCTCTGTACGGTAACCTTGAAAACAACTTCGGCACCGGCAAGTTCTTCATTCCAGTAATCTTCCGGGAAGGTAAGGTGAATATCCTTCGTCTCGCCGGCAGCCATTCCAATAACGCCATCTTCAAATCCCGGAATGAACTGACCGGAACCGATGGTCAGAGAATAACCTTCGGCGGAACCGCCTTCGAATTCCACGCCGTCCTTTGTGCCGACATAATCGATAACAGCTACATCCCCGTTTTCGACCGTTCCTTCTGTCACGGTTTCCTTTGCTTCTGAAAGATTCTGCTGGATCTGGTAATCAATGTCTGCGTCTGTCAGTTCACCGATCATGTTTTCCAGAACAAGACCTTTGTATTCGCCGATCTCAACATATGGCGCCACATCCTCAACACTTACGAGACGGGAAGGAACTTCCTCAACAGCTGCTGTTTCTTCGGCAACCTCTTCGGATGTTTTTTCTTCGGATGCTTTTTCAGCTTCTTCCACGACTTCTTCTACTGCTTCTTCGGCTGCGGCCTTTACCTCTTCCACTGCCTCTTCAGCTGCGGTTTCCACTTCTTCTACTGCCTCTTTGACCGCTGCATCTTCAGATTCCTGAGCGAAAAGGTTAACGGTTCCCAGACTGTTCATTGTCAGGACTGCTGCCAGTGTAAGTGTTGCAAGATAAGCTTTTTTTCTCATGTTTTTGTCCTTTCTTTTAAAACTTATAAAAAACTTTTCGATGTCCCCTGCAAAGATCTCTCATATAGATCTTCTGAAAGATCTTTTAACAGATTCCTTATAGAATCTCCTTTATAATATCCTTTTCATCGGAGAAACTTACATTGGAGAAACTTACATTGGAGAAACTTACATCGGAGGAACCGGTACAGGACGGCTGTTGTCCCACACCTTGTCGACATCGAAAAGATCTTCACACATTTCAGGATTATAGTACATACGATATCCGTCCAGGTTTCTCCTTCCCTGCCGGAAATATCTCTCGTTCAGCTGAAGCCAGTACTGACTCGAATCCACATTGCAGAAATAGTGATAACCCTGCCCTTTGAAGTAGTTGAACTTCGGATTGTCCAGGGCATATTCTTCCCATCCTCCGATGTCCGCCCCGAAGGCAAAAACGATCATATCAGTTTTTCCCAGGATCGGCGCAACATAGGCTTCCCATTTTTCATTGTCTGTCTGCAGTTCTTCAGCTGTACTTTCCGTCGCATTTCTGTGCCCCCATGTATGGCTTGCAAATTCCCAGCCTTCAGCCTTCATGGCTTCTGCGACGGCCGTAGCCTTTTGTACATCTTCTTCATAGTTGAACTCCGGATGCGATTCCAGAAATTCACGCTGGTTATCCTGGAGATTTTCCCAGGTCTTATAGGCAATATCCGTCCTGTATCCCAGAACGCCGTTATAACCGGTCATACACAGGATACCCTTCCGTCCTTTATAGGAAAAATCCGGATGTTCCTTCACAAATGTGTCCACAATGGGGACCAGATCATAATCTCCTACCGAAACGCTCCCGTCGTCCTCAATATATTCACACTTGACCTCGCCTGCATCCGTAAGCACCAGCCTGGAGGCAAACCCGTCTCCGTCCATATAGTGATAGTAGCTTACATCATCCTGTGACAGGACGAATGGAATCTTTCCCGGCGGCAGGAAAATGCGGCCGGGGCTCAAGGTGCCATCCTCGTTGACTGTCGCCATATCGTGAGGGCTCACCATCACATAGCCCTTTTCGTACATGGATTCAAGGATCCCGATCGCTTCTCCGGCCGTGGTCATGAGCTGATTGTAACCGCCTTCGTCGCTGTCCCCGTCAAACGCTTTAGATGTATCCCAGATCAGTGTGTGGAAAAAAATATGCGTGATCTTATCCAGCGGATAAGCGGCACAGGAACCCTTCATGTTGGTATACTTCGTCGCTGCTGTCTGGATTTCCACACTCGTATCATACTCCGGAAGGCTTTTAAGATAAGAAACCGCACCGTCATAGTCATACTGCAGAGCCATCCTGTCTGCCTCATCCAGATATGGCTGAACCGGGATCGGTGTGGGTGTAGGCGTTGGTATCGGTGTAGGAGTCTCCGGCGGTTTTACATCCATAGCCCGGACCTTCTGCGTATCTTCCCGCTCTTTGCCGGGCAGGACCTTATCATTGAACGGCAGGACATCGTCACATCCGCTCATCATAAAAATGCCGGCCGCTGCCAGCACAGCCAGACATAAATTTCTCTTTTTTCCCCTGATTTTCATATGGTCTCCCCCTGTCAGGATGCCCCTCACATCTCCGGCACAGATTTCGTACCTTTCTATTATATACATAGATGAAAGAAAAATCTACAGTCACTCTTTACGATTTTATGAAATCACATTTTCTTTATTCAGACATTTCGGCCAATGCAAAACAGATGCATCTGCCTTATTCAGACATGCCGTCCTTCTTAGAGCGAAACTCTTTTGAGTTCCCTGCTTCCTGATGATAAAACATTTTATCATACAGAAATTACTGTCTGTAAAATCGATAAGGCTCCATTCCTTCTGAAAGCCGGCTGTGAATAGTAACACCGTACCTCAGATTTACCAAAAATGTGATTGCCAACCTGATTATTTGATGGTAGAATAGGAACGCATGAAAAGTTCATTAGGAGGTTTCGTATGAGTACAGTTACTATCGTTTTGCTGGTTATTCTGGCGATTCTCATCGCGGCAGTAATTGTCCTGTATTTTCTTGGAAAACGCACCCAGAAAAAGCAGGCGGAAACACAGGCACAGATTGATGCAGCCAAGCAGACGACGTCCATGTTGATTATTGATAAAAAACGGATGCCGGTCAAAGAATCTGGTCTGCCGCAGGCAGTGATCGATCAGGTTCCCCGTCTGATGCGGCGTTCCAAACTTCCGATCGTCAAAGCCAAGATCGGACCGAGGATCCAGATCCTTATCGCAGATGACAAAGTCTTTGACCTTATCCCGGTCAAAAAAGAGATCAAGGCGGAGGTCAGCGGGCTGTATATCGTCGGTGTAAAGGGTATCCGCGGCGCTCTGGAAAAACCCGTCGAAAAGAAGAAAGGCATCAAGGGCCTGATCTCACGGTTCCGCGGCCAGAAGCAGGGCCAGGCATAAGAGCAGTATAAAGGCAGTAATACTAAAAACGCTTTCGGGGCAGCCCCGAAAGCGTTTTTTTGTACAGAACCGTCGTATGGAAGAGATCACCAGGAGGTGACAAGCTTCACAGATCCTGTTAAGCCTCTGCTCCGCCCGCTCTCTCCACAAAGATACCAAGATGACAGTCCGCTACGTGTTCGTCATTAAAATCAAGCGCGTAGCTCACCTGCATATCCAGATCTTTGTCACTCTCATTAAATTTCAGCTCTGTCGCCGATATTCCCATCTGGATCGTACCGAACGGTGTGGAATAAAACGTCATATTCTTCTTTCCACGTTCGAAAACCATATGTACATTGACCAGACCCTTTTTCCGGACTTCCATGGAATCGCCGGACATCTTCACATAATTTGTCGTGGGCTGCTGCGTTTCATCCAGAATTTCTTCATACTTGAGATAATGGCTTCCGTTCCTGAAATAATGCTCTCCCGGAACCACGATCTCAATCGGTCCACTGTCTCCGGTCTCATCCATCATCTGAAGACCTCTGATATGCACAAGCACTTCTTTTTCCATACCATCACCCGCCGTCACATTAATACTTTTCAATATCAATTTTCTTGGTCATAGTCACATCATAGGGTAGAATTGAATTGGCAAATACTGTAAACTTTTCTGCCAGGTCACTTACAAAAAACCGATAGGGAAACTCTTCCCTTCCTTTTCCCGTGCTTGCCATCTCCTTGTCTGCCAGAAGCTGCCGAAGCTCCAGTGCCGTCTCATAGGCAGGATTCACCAGGCAGACATCCTCTCCTACTACTTCCCTGATCGTCGAACGCAGGAGCGGATAATGTGTACAGCCCAGGATAAGGGTATCGATCCCCTGTTCTTTAAGCGGCTCCAGATATCTTCTGGTTACTTCCGTCGTTACAGGATCATGCAGCCACCCTTCCTCCGCAAGCGAAACAAACAGTGGACAGGCTTTTCCGATGACCCGGATGGACGGATCCAGCTTTTTAAGAAATGCTGCATGGATCCCGCTTCCGATGGTCCCTTCTGTCCCGATCACGCCTACCGTTTTGTTTCTGGTCATCTCTGCAGCCACGCGGGCACCTGCCTCGATCACACCGATGATCGGGATATCCAGCTCGTCCTTTACTTCGTCCAGTGCAAAAGCACTGGCCGTATTACAGGCTACCACGATAGCTTTCACATTCTGTTCCCGCAAAAACCGGATGATCTGTCTTGAATAACGAAGGACTGTTTCCTGTGATTTATTACCGTATGGAACTCTGGCCGTATCGCCAAAATACACTATCTTTTCTGAAGGAAGATTTCGCATGATCTCCCTTGCTACTGTGAGGCCGCCGATCCCGGAGTCAAAGACTCCCACTGGTGCCTCCCTGTCGATCGTCATTTACCGGATTCCCTCCTGAACAGCCAGCGCCTCGCCACTTCCGTTCCAATCCGGTAGGGCAGAGGTCTTAAGGCTTTATCTGCATTTTTCAGCTCCTGTATGATGGGTAGATGCTGCGGACAGTGTTTCTCACATCTTCCACATTCCACACATTGCGAAGGAAACGCCGGCACTTTTCTAAGCCCGACAACCTGTGCATATTCTCTTCTGCCCGTCCCCTTCTTTTCCGTATACATTTCGTTATAACAGCGAAATGCCGTCGGAATATCCACGCCGTGCGGACATGGCATACAGTAGCCGCACCCTGTACATCCGACACGGATCTTTTCGTTGATCAGTCCCCTGATCTTTTCGATCAGCACTCTGTCCTCTTCTGTAAATTCTCCTGCCCTGGCGGTGGACGCCGTCCTGCAGTTCTCCTCTACCATCTGAACAGAATTCATCCCGGAAAGAACACAGGTGACCTCCGGCTGGTCCCAGAGCCACCGGAAGGCAAGTTCTGCCGCTGTTCTGTGCTTCGGGTCCTTTTTGATCAGATCTTTTGCCTGTTCCGGCAGAAGATCGACCAGTTTTCCTCCCCGAAGGGGTTCCATAATGATTACCGGAATCCCTTTTTCGGCTGCTGCCTTCAGCCCCCGCCTGCCGGCCTGGCTGACTTCATCCATGTAATTATACTGGATCTGGCAGAAGTCCCAGTCATAAGCATTCAGGATCTTCAGGAACATTTCCGTATTCCCGTGAAAAGAAAACCCGATATTCACGATCTCTCCGGTTTTTTTCTTTTCTGCGATCCATTCCTCGATCCCGATGTTCTGCAGCTTTTTCCACGCCTCGATATCCGTCAGCATATGCATCAGGTAGTAATCCACATAAGTCGTCCGAAGGCGCTTCAGCTCCTCGTTAAAATATTTATCAATACCTCCCCTGTTCTTGATGAGATACTGTGGAAGCTTGGTGGCAACATTGACCTTTTTTCTCAGATCGTTCCGTTCCAGGACTTCTCCGAGACATGCCTCGCTTCCCGGATATATATAGGCTGTATCAAAATAATTGACGCCCTGCTTTACCGCAAGAAGAATCTCTTTTTCCGCCTTATCGATATCGATGGCGTTTCCCTTTCTGGTAAAACGCATACAGCCATACCCGAGGATGGATATGGGGCTGCCTGCTCTGTTGTTTCTGTAATTCATTTTAAACCTCAGATTTTAAAGCTATGAACCTGTCAGTCCCGGTCCTCCAGTTTATCATGACCGGTCACTGCTGCTACTGCAGAAATCACTGCCACAAGAACAGCAATCAGAGCCATTACTATGATCGCTGCAACTCCTACAATTACACCTGTCTCCATTTTGCATCCCTCCCGGCAGATTTATTTCAATGTCCTACATAGTATAACATATTATATAAAAAAGAAAAGAAATTTCGCTTCCCTTGCTCCAGCCCGGTATGATCCATGGCTTTCCGGTCACCCGTGACCACCGGTTGCGCCCTTACCGCCCGGATGCCGTCTGGCCGGAGAGCGATGCAATAATCGCCTTTCTCTGATTCTCCAGATGGAGATAGGCGATTTCCTGGGCTTTCCTGACATCACGGTTCCGGATCGCATGCATAAGCTCCTGATGCTCCTGCAGAAGCTGTTCCCGCGTCTGCTCTTCTTTCAGATATTCCACCCGGTAGCGGTAGAACTGTTCCCGCATATTGCCGAGGATCTGGATCAGACGTGCATTATCCGATGCCTGATAAATAATCTCATGAAATGCTTCGTCCGCCTCCGCCAGATGTACAAGGTTTCCTTCGGTTATAGTCTTCTCAAACTTCCGGGAGGCAAGGTACAGCTGGCTCATCACCTCTTCGCTCATATGCGTGCAGGCCTTCTCGATTGCAATATTTTCGAGTGCGATACGGACCTCCAGTACATCATTCAGATCCTTCTCAGAGATACCTGCCACCTGCGCGCCTCGTCTGGGAATCATTACGACCAGACCTTCCTGCTCCAGTTTGCGCATGGCCTCCCTTACAGGTGTACGGCTGACCCCGAGCTTATCCGCCAGCGATAATTCCATCAGTCGTTCGCCCGGTTTGAGTTCTCCTTTCAGGATCGCCTGGCGAAGCGTATTAAAAACAACATCCCTGAGGGGAAGATATTCATTCATATGAATTGTAAAATCACTGGTCATTTGCCCTCTTTTCCGATCCGCAGTGTGCGGATCATCCGTCGCTTTCTCAGCAGGTTTCCGATGCAAGTACGGTCTGTGCCAGGCCGCTCTCTGACAGACGCTCCCCAGCCGCCTCCATGGTCCGCCGGTCATCAAAGATGCCAAATACGGTCGGGCCGCTGCCGCTCATCATTGCCTTTAATGCGCCGTTTTCTTCCATCAGTCTTCTGATCCTGCCGATCACCGGATGTTTTTTTTCGATCCCCGGTTCGAACACATTTTTCATTTTCCGGCAGACGTCCTGTATGTCACCGGCACGGATCGCACGGATCATCCCATCAATATCCGGTCTTTCAGACAGAAGGGAAAGATCCAGATTCTCGTATGCTTCCCTGGTGGAAACAGATACCGCCGGCTTTCCGATCAGAACAAAGCATTCCGGCAGCTTCGGCAGGGGAGTCAGTACTTCCCCTATCCCTTCCGCCAGGGCAGTTCCCCCCATAATACAATATGGGACATCTGCTCCTATCTTCACACCCCGTTCCATCAGCTCCCGGCAGGAAAGACCCAGGCCAAACAGATTGTTCAGGCCGACAAGCGCCGCCGCCGCATCTGAACTCCCCCCGGCCATTCCCGCTGCCACCGGAATCTCCTTGGCCAGGCGGGCAGTAATGCCTTTATCTATATGGAATTCATCCATCAAAAGGGCCGCCGCCCGGTATACAAGATTCTTCTCATCCGACGGAACGACTGTCAAAAGACCCGTTCCCTGCTCTTCTGTATCCTCTCCGGAAGTACTGCCCCCTGAAACACACAGATGGATTCCCGGCTCGGGACAGATTTCCAGATCCAGCGTATCATGCAGAGATACAGACTGCATGATCATACGGACATCGTGATATCCATCAGGTCTTTTTCCGATCACATCCAGAGCCAGATTAATTTTTGCTTTTGCAAAACAGCGCATGAAAAATCCCGTCTCCTTTTTGTAACTATTCACAGCCACCTCTCAAACATTCGGAAATCCGGCCGTGAATAGTAACCCTTTTTTGCACATCGAATGTTTTTTGTATACACATTGTAACGGATTCACCGGAAAATGTAAAGAGCATCCCGCCCGGGAATCCGGATAACAGGACCTGTGAATCACTTGCTTATTTTCTGATTTCGTTTATAATAGATAGCGTCACTTCATGTTGCTATACTTATAAAAAAAGGAAGATATTGTATGATCCGCTTTATTATTGTCTGCATAATCGTTGCTTCATTTCTGATCCTGTCTATTCCCGTGCTTCTCGTGGAATGGATCGTCGGAAAAATATCTCCGCGGGCTAAGTCCGTCAGCTCCCTTCGGATCGTTCAGGCCGTCTTCCGGCTGATCCTGCTGGTATCCGGGACCAGGGTGACCGTCCGCGGCGCTGAGAATGTTCCGAAGGATACATCTGTCCTTTATATCGTAAATCACCGCAGCTATTTTGATATTCTGATCACCTACTGCAGATGCCCGGATCTTACCGGGTATGTTGCCAAAAAAGAAATGCTCCGCTACCCTCTGTTAAGAGACTGGATGCGCCTTCTGCACTGTCTGTTTCTGGACCGGAATGATATCCGCCAGGGGCTGGAAACGATCAAGGCAGCGATCCAGAAGATCAAGGACGGCATTTCCATCTGCATTTTCCCCGAGGGAACCAGAAATTTGAACGAGAGCGAGCTCGATATGCTTCCCTTCCACGAAGGAAGTTTTAAAATCGCGACACGCACCGGCTGCCCCATTATTCCGGTATCGCTGAATAATACACAGGAGATCTTTGAAGCACATCTGCCGAAGATCCGTCCCGCTCATGTGATCCTGGAGTATGGAGAGCCCATTTATCCGGAAAAGCTCTCCAGAGAGGAGCTCCGGCATCTGGGGAGCAATGTACAGAAGCTGATCCGCGATACCCTGGAACGAAACCAGCCCCTTGTATAAGACCCTCCGTTACACATGGAAACATCTCCTGCCTGCCCGGATGGCAGACGCATAAAATGCCCGGATGGCAGACGCATAAAATGTCCGGATGGCAGATACAT
>CACZPF010000529.1 GCA_902782975.1 uncultured Lachnospiraceae bacterium | reverse complement strand
TCAGATAATGAATCGCTTCTCTTCTCTCATACGTTTGTGTACCTTTCCAAGCTCATAGTCTTCTCAAAATGTCCAATCGCAGCTTCATCTGTCCTTCTTTTCGGTTCTGTAAATGACCGATAATCCCGCTCGCTCTTAAGAAGTTATCCCGAATACGTCAAGCTGCTTGATAACAGAAACCAGGTTGTATTGTCAATAGGATTCAGCCCGTATACCGACACATCAATATGGGTATTGAACGCATGCCACTCAAAGGCTCTTATTTATCAATAGCGCTTATTTCAACCTCGTAAAAACTCAGATTTCTTTCCATAGCACGTTATATAAGCGCCCTTTTGCGCCCTTGTTAGCGCAACATATAACAGGCACTTCTCAGAAGTTGTAGTTTCTGCCTCCGAAATGGCGTCTGTCTTATTAATTGCAGATGATAACGGAACAACTCTACTATTGACCGCCGCTATGAATACATACTGAAATTCCAGCCCTTTTACTCTATGCATAGTCGCCACTCGAAGACCATCATAGTTTCTATCATCTGTTTTATTCCGTTTTATTGCATATGCTCGAAGACCAGCTTTTGTGAATTGAGCGATATAGTCATCTACAAGTTTTCTTGTGCGGGCGACAACGCAAATATCTTGTAAAGAAACACCATTATTCACCAACTTTTTAATCTCATCGATTATATATGCAAGCTCATCACTGGCACTTTTAAACTCTTGTATAGACGGTTTTTCACCATGCGTAAGAGATTGACAACGGTCACCAAGATCAACGCCTTCGTCAAGATCATCAAAAGATATTCCATTTAAAAGCGCAAAGGCATACTTCCTTATTTCTTCAGTAGTTCGATAATTGATTTTCAAAATACTGCTTCTGCCACGCACATTAATAGAGCACCGGGAGAGTACTGGCTTATTTCGATAGATTCTTTGGTGAGCATCGCCAACAATAAAGATATCATTTGCATGTTCCTCCCCTGCCAATGCACGGAGCAGCCGAAACGCATTATCACTAAAGTCCTGACCTTCATCCACGATTACTGCCGCATACTTCGCATGATTTCCTCCCGTCTCCAAAAGCTTTCTACTCTCATACATTGCAGTATTAATATCACGAATCTGATTTTCCTTCATCAGGTTCTGATATGCTTCAAACACCTTCCAGGCCAGAATTCTCTTCTTACGATTCAACCGCGTCCCGCGGCCATTTCGGGTCGCCTGCACATATTTCTCAAGAGACAGGGCCTCTTGTGAGATCACAACCCGATTCCACTCCTCTTCATAAAACCCGGCATCATAGGGAAGATCCACGTTCGCCATGATCATGGCCTTCTCCCAAAGGGATTCAATGCCATCATAATCAATCTGTGCGGAAAAGCCTGATTCACGGAGAAATCCGTTGACCCAGGCATCCAGATGAATCACTTCTATCTTCCTGAGTTCTTCTATGGTGCAGATTTTTCGAAGATTTTCCTTAATGTCAGCCGCAAGATTTGCTGTAAATGTCGTAAAGAGAATCCTTTGGGAACCGGACAGTTTGGATGCAAGGTGCTTCGCCCTGTGCATCGCAACAACTGTCTTACCTGTGCCGGCACCTCCCAGCACTCTGGCCGGGCCGGAATACTCTTTATTCACGATCTTTCTCTGCGTCGGATGCAGAAATACACGCCACTTTTCGAGAGGCTCAGCCATAATTTTCTTCAGCTCATCTTCACCCTCCACGACAACAAAGGCTTTAAGTGAAGCAGGAGTATCCAATGCGTCAGAAATAGATTCGGCAGATTCTCCGGACCCACGTTCTTCCTTTGCATATTCCAGAACTTCTTCCAACGGGATACCCTCTGTGATCCAGGAAAGGTACTCGAATGCATCCTGAGGGATGGATGCTTTCGCACCAAAGAATGTTTTTGCATCAGACAAGGAGCGAATAAAAGCAAGCTGCTCTTCAGGTACGCCGAGTTCCAAAAGATCATTATCGGAAACAGCCTTGAACAGTGCATCCGTGCTCGGTACAGACACTGCCTCTTCTATTGTCTGTACATCGAAAATCTGAACTGCGCCCGTCTTCTTATTGACCTCACAACGTTTTCTCGCAGCCCAGTCGTAGGCTTCATCATGATGATCTACCCAAAGCAACAGATATACCCCTGTCTCTTCTTCCCTGACGACGATTCCCCTGTATGTGTCGTCAATTCTGACCGAATATATCTTTTTATCGATGCCCTTGCTCAGCTTTTCATAATTGATGCCGGGAGACAGCGGGTCATTTCGGAATTTATTGATAAACTCCGTGACCTTTCCCTGAATTCCGCGAGGAAGTTTTGCAAATGCCGTCAGAAAATCCGACGAAATTGCTACTTTAACCGGGTTCGTCAATTTCCTTCACCTCCGAATATTTCTACTGCCTCTGACAGGCTAAGCATATCTATAATCTTCCACCCGCTCTTTTCCAGCTTTTCCTTATCGTCAAGCTGCTTTCCAATAAGGAAGCCCAGTTTCTGGTCCGGCCAGGCGATTTCCACAGTTGCCATAACCGCTCTGTCATCTCCTTCCACTTCATACCCAATGTGATCTTCCTCGGGAGCCGGAAGCCCAGCGTCCGCTGCCGCTGCCGCAAATCTCTTCGCATCATCATCAGACAGTATCTCTTCGACTGCTTGCCATGCTGCACTGTCGGCAGACTCCTCAGCAATAACTGGCACCGCTGTATCAGCTTTCTGAACCTCATGCGGTAATGCAAGATATTCCATCTTCTCCAGACCGACCTTAGAGAGAGCAATAAACTCTCGACCAAATTGCATTACATTTGAAAACTGTAACAGTCCAATCCACTCGCTCTCATAACAGTCAGACCGGTGTTCTTTGTCATCGTCCAATACCGCACAGACTGCCACAGCACCACCTGCTTTCATCTGTTCCAAAAGAATACCGGAATATATTGACAGATGTGCATCTGAGGTCCGCGGTACCCAGGTGCCGAATGCTGTTCCCCGGAAAACAAAATCCATCTTTGTATAGTATGTCTGGTTCTTTGCCTTCTCCACCATCTCTGACCAGCTGGTGAAGGCAAGATTATTCTTCATCAAGCTCGGTTCCAACAGTGCCAATGCGTATGCATAAGCGTGAACACGAAATAGCTGCTCGGCATTCGCCATAGAAAGATATGCTATCAAAAGATCAAAAGCGTCCATCTTATTAGGATTCAGATCTTCGGCTCCATCCCTTTTTACTATCCCTGAGTACATCCTGTTGCCGGAAGGCATCTTCTGCGGATCCAGCGTAATCGTCGCATAATCTCCCTGCGGAGCAAAAACATTCTGTACGTCCTTGAAGCTGAGAGACCATACACGGAACTTGCCGCTCCGGCGGATTGCCTCCCGCTTCAATGTATCGTCAGCAACGACGTCTTTATGGTATGTAAATCCATCGGTGAACACTGCCACAGGTAGGTGATCCGGTGCAGAAACAGGCCAGAACACAAAGTCCGGCTTGCTCTTTACTTTTACACCCTGCTCAGCATCCAGAATCACCTGAGGTTCAATTTCCCAAGTCAGTTCTCCGAGCTTAATATAGTAACTGTGCTTGCCATTACGGATAGAATCTTTGACATTTGCCGCGCCAGCCTTACTGCGAATGGCTTCCATAAAACGCTGCTCAAGCTCACTGTCGAACAATGGATTGACCGGGATGTCATTGATTCGCTTGATCTTTTCTACATTATCCTTTCCAGAAAGAATGGATTTCAGCATACGAATTGCGGTAGTCCGGGAAATATTGCCAATCTGTCGACTCTGCCGGTAAGCATATAGGCAGTGGTAGCAACCGTCCTTCTGCAGGTCATCTTTGCAGGTACAATTCTCCATCACGTGAAGTGCCTTCTCGAAGATCTCAATCAAAGCATTCTTCTCGTGCATCAGCTGCTTGAGATATCCAGTTCCTCCGGGTACAGAATCATAAATAACAAGGTACTGCTTGCGATATTCCGCCTCTGGAACAGGCACCTCACTGACGGTAGCCCGAAGATGGTCCACATTGCCGAAATACTCCTTCATACCTAACATAAAAGCTGCCACAAAGGATTCCAGCTTCACGGAATTCGAATCCATGGTAGTAGCGGGCACCAGAAGGCGCAGCACCTCTGTGCTGAACTCCCGATACAGGAACAGACTCTCCTCATATGCATCCGCCTGCATAAGGGATGTCATCTTCCTTGTCTTGCAGGCATAGGAATGGTTTGACTTGCCCTGGTCCGGCTGGATCTTTCCGCAGTATTTGCAGATCTTAAATCCCTTACGGACATCTTCCACACCGGAAACATACAGTTTTTCTCCGACCGTATCGCTCTCGCCGAAATTTATCTCCCGAAGTACGGCCTTTTTCACAAACTCATAGCCGAACGGGAAGTCTTCATTGTCCATGCGATAAGCGCTGGAAATATCCTGGTCTTCATCCACGTCCACCAGGAGCTGCTTGCAGTAAAATATGTTGGATCGGTCATCACTTTCATCGTTTATGAGGCTCTTGGTGTAATCCATATTGGAATAGACCATAGCCACTTTCAGCATATTCCTTACCTGTCCGGCATCCGCCCATTCAGGACTTCCGCAACACGGGCATGCAGCCATATGTTTTCCCGCCTCCAGTGGTTCCGCATGAGAACAGTTCGGGCAAAGCCGCCATCTGGCCGATTGAGCTGTCGTCAAGTCTACCTGATCGATAGTCAACTTTCGGCCATCCACATAAAAGCTGTTATTGGGAGCGAATTCACTGATAGCAGACGAAGCAGATCGACTATACTCATAGACCATCTTTTCATACTTACGCTTGCCGATCATGGGCATGGGAGAAGCAGGGTCATCTTCCTTTCGATACAACACTGCCTTCAGGATAATTCCAGCCTCCGGAAACGCATAATTCGGAAGCAGG
>CACZPF010000528.1 GCA_902782975.1 uncultured Lachnospiraceae bacterium | reverse complement strand
CTGCCAAGTGTTCTGACCCAGGCAAGAAGCACAGGATCGTCAGGATGCGCCAGTGCCTGCGAAAGGTCCACGGCCGGGCGCAGCGGATCGTCGCTTCCATACTCTTTTCTGCCCCGGATCCCCCATTCTGACCCATAGTAGATGGACGGAATCCCCGGAAGCGTAAAAAGCAGTGTATATACAGGAAAAACATGTCCCGGCACATTTAACTTGGAGACGATACGGTCCACATCGTGATTATCCACGAAAGAATACAGACGAAGTCCTTTATAGATACCCCCGTTTGCATCAAACTGCCGCCGGATCGAATGGGCTATTTCGAAATAATTGTGATCGTTGTGCCCGGAATACAGCCCTTTGTGGAGCTCATAATTTGTCACGCTGTCGAGCATCCAGGGTTTCACATAGCGGCTGTAATCCCCGTGGATCACCTCTCCCATCAGCCAGAAATCCGCCTTTCTCGAATCCACATACCGCCTCATCTCTTCCATAAAAGAAAACTCAAGACAGTCTGCACAGTCCAGCCGGATCCCGTCGATATCAAAGGTATCGATCCAGAAGCCGATCGTTTCCAGGATATAATCTCTCACCTGCCGCTCATAGTAATTCAGGTTGACAAGTTCATAACAATTATGCCATGCCTCATATCCAAACCCGTCGTTCATCGGGCCGTTCCAGTCAAAGTTGATCCCTTTATACCAGTTTCGGTAGGGGGAATCCCATTTCCTGTTCTGGATATCTTTAAAAGCAAAAAATTCTCTTCCGGTGTGGTTGAAAACACCGTCCACAACAATACGGATACCCATTTCGTGAGCTTTGTCCACAAAATGCCGAAAATCCTCATTATCTCCCAGGCGGCGGTCCACCATCCGGTAGTCCCGGGTGTCATATCCGTGCGAAGTCGATTCAAACAGGGGACCGATATAGATCGCTGTACAGGACAGATCCCGGATATGGGGAAGCCATGATTCCAGGTCTCTTAACCGATGTGTGACCTCCTGCTGCTCATTTCTTCTGGGCGCACCTGTCATCCCGATCGGATACATGTGGTAAAAAACCGCCTCTTCAAACCATTTGCTCAAGGTTTGTTCCTCCTTAATTTCAGTTCCTGTTTCATTATAACAATCCGTTTATATTCCGTCAATCCAAAACGGATGGGATGTCTTTTCACTTCGTTACAATTCGCAGCCCCTTCAAAACAATCGGAATTCCCGCCGGCTCTTCTGTATAATGAAAGAAAAGGCACAGAGAATCAAGTTCTCCGTGCCTTTATAATTTTAAAATCTTTCAACGCTTTTCGTATGTTTTCCTTTTATCCTGTGCAGCACATTCTGACATCCGGATCTCAGCCGTTGCTTGTATAGAGCAGATCACTGCTTCCGGTATAGCCCGGGACTGTCCCGGCCGAAAGAGAACTATTCCAGAAATCCGTATAGAACGTATTCTGCAGGACAACTCCTTTTGCCTCGGCCATTTCACTCACGGTAACAAGCTTGTAACCCTGGGCAATCAGCTCAGGAATGATACGTTTTGCCGTTTCGACAGATGGCTGGTGAATATCATGCATCAGAATGATTGAACCATCCGAAAGATCTCCGCCCATGATCTCCTGATAATCAAGTGATACATCCTTGTACTTCCAGTCCAGAGAGTCCAGCGACCAGAAGAAACAAGGTTTGCCGACCGTTGCATAAACATCCGAATTGCCATTTCCATACGGCATACGGGCTACGGTGGAGATCCTGCCGCACGCCTCCCTGAGTACATCGTCGGTGTCACTGAACTGTTTAGCGACTGCATCCAGAGAAATCGTCGTCTGATCTGAATGGTCCCAGGAGTGATTGCCAAGCTCACAGCCGATTTCCACCATCTTGCGGATCTCATCCGGGTAATACTGTGCACATTCGCCCAGCATAAAGAAGGTTGCGTGGGCGTTATTTTCTTCCAGACAGTTCAGAAGATCCATTGTATACTGGCCGGGCCCGTCATCAAAGGTCAGCGCCAGCATCGCCTTTTTCTTGTCAGGATTATAGGAGCCATCGTCGTTAAAATAAAATTCGTGGACACCGGACGTGATCCAGCCGGTCTGAATATACCCGTTCTCGTCAAATGAATACTGCGTACCGCCGATCTCCTGGAATCCCGAAGCAAAATATGTACCATCCGGATTCTGATACCATTTACCGCTGCTGCTTTCATGCCAGCCCGGTGTATGGACAGTTACTTTATCCAGATCATTTTCCCCTTTCAGAGGCATACGCACGGCAAAGATAGAACTCTCCGATGTTTCGGTGATGGTCCCTGCACCCCCTGAAGTGTCCGAAGCAGCCGCACTGTCCTGTGAAGGATCCGCCTGTCCGCCGGCAGCATCCGCCGTTTCCGTTCCGCTGTCTGACGAGATCTGAGCATCTCCGGACTCACCGGTGCCCTCCGTAAGATCTGTCTCTTCCACCGTACTTTCGACAATGCCATATGTCTCTGTCGTATCAGAATCTTTGCCCCCCAGATGTAGGAGCGGAAAAACCACTCCTCTGACGACAAACACAACAAGAAGGATCGCCGCCGCCAGATATATGCCCAGCTTTGTATATCTTCTCATCCGTATCTGCCGTTCTTTCTGACGGCGCCGCTCCTGCAAAGTACTTTGGTTCATGCTTTCCTCTTTCCTGACCCGCTTTAGCGGGTCATACAGGTAGATCTGAAACCATGTTTCAGACTTTCCTCTTTCCTGACCTGCTTTAGCAGGTCATACAGGTAGATCTGAAACCATGTTTCAGACTTTCCTCTTTCCTGACCTGCTTTTGCAGGTCATACAGGCAGATCTGAAACCATGTTTCGGATCCCTGTCTCTTTCATCAGCCTTCCTCAACCGCTTCTGTTTCTACAGCAGTCTCTTCCGGAACTTCTTCTGCCGAAGGTTCTGCACCTTCTTCAGAAACTTCTTCCGCTGCCTGCGGAGCTGCTTCCGGCTCTTTCAGAGTGGCATTGTCGGCAATGAATTTTTCAACGCGAAGAAGCGCAAGCGTCTCATGAACTGCCTCTTTGCCGTATTCCTCTTCCAGAACAAACAATTCCTGCACTCCATAGGCATCCAGAAGCATTCTGGTCAGATCTTCCATCTCGGGATCTTCCAGAGACAGGCCTTCTGCATCCATAATTCCCTGAATGATCAGATTTTGAGATACTTTAAATTCTGCATATTCTTTGCTCTGCGTGTCCAGATCTTCTTCTGTCATATTCTGGGATTTGAGGAAGTCCTCCAGCTCCATGCCGCCCTGTTTGGCATAGTCAATTACCATATCATGATAGAAGGCATAGGCAGCGTCATAAT